>NZ_VPED01000016.1:0-70973 GCF_013417335.1 Acinetobacter sp. YH16031 | reverse complement strand
AATAATTCAAGTGAATTTGTTTGAAAGAAGAACTTTAAAAGCTTTATTTTCACCCGATAAAATACCCATAAAACAAGAGGAAGCTCATTTGAGCTTCCTCTTGTGAAAAATTGTGGGACAGCAATGCGCCTAAGCGTCCTTTTTCTTTGGGATCTGATTAAAGACCAGTTAGCAACACAATTGCCACCTGATTCATAATCATTTCAATTACGATCAGTGCCAAAATTGCCAGGATTGGGGACAGATCGATCATTCCCATATTCGGCATGATACGACGGAACGGTGCCAATAATGGTTCTGCAAGTTCCTGAACTACCTCAATATAAGGAGAACGGGATTGCGTAAACATCACCACCCAGCTCAAAATAATTGTTGCAAAAATCAGGTAACGACAGAAACGGATCAAATCCTGCATCATGGTAACAAAGGTTAGAATAAGCAAATGGATTGGACCATTTGGCATTCCCCCAGACAAATACATGATGCCAAAAATTTTCAGCAAATACAGCACGACCAAAAGTGCCAGTGCAGCAGTATTCACCCGGCCTTTACCTGCAGTTGGGAAAATACGCCCGAACACATCTACAATTTTAGTCGCTTTGACAGTAGATAGAACGACAGGATTATAAGGACTCACCGCGGCCAATTGCATTAAAAAGCGGAAGAATACGAGCAAAATCGCGACGTTAATGATAATGCCAAAAATTAGCGCAGAATTTGCACCCATACTTGAACGTTCCTAAAAATTAAACTGAAGATTATTTGCTATTGTCACTGAGCTCTTGGGCCAGTTCCTGACTACGTTTTTGCGCAGCAGCAAGCGCTGCCTGAATATTTTGAGAAATTTGCGCGCGATCAAATACTTCCAATGCCGCCTGAGTTGTACCATTCGGAGATGTTACATTTTTACGCAGCTCTGCCGGTGTATTAGAACTGTTGATCGCCATTTGCGCTGCCCCCAAAGCAGTTTGCAACGTCAATGCTGTAGCTACTTTTTCATCCAGACCTAAATTCTTGCCTGCACGAATCATGCTTTCCATCATATAGAAAAAGTAAGCAGGTCCTGAACCAGACACAGCAGTTACGGCATCAATCTGAGCTTCTGAGTTTACCCAAATTGTCAGGCCGGTAGAAGCCAAAACCTGACTTGCCAGCTCACGGTCATCATTACTCACTTCTTCATTGGCAAATAAACCATGTGCACCAGTCTGTACTAATGCGGGTGTATTCGGCATCACACGGACAATACGGTCAGTACCCAATAGCGCAGATAGTGTTGCAATCTCGGCACCCGCAACGATTGAAATCACCAACTTGCCATCAAGTAAACCTTGAAGTGGCTTTAACACACCAGCTAAAACCTGTGGTTTGACTGCAAACAGGACGATATCTGCATCTTTAATAGCAGCAATATTATCATCGGTGACATTGACTTCTTTTTCTGCAAGAAGTGAGCGTACTTTCTCAACCGGATCAGAAACTGTAATACGCGTTGCTGGCAACCCCTGCGAAATCAGCCCGCCAATCAAGGCTTGAGCCATATTACCGCCACCAATAAAACTAATATTACAATTTAAAGCTGCACTCATGTTTAATGCTCGTCGTTGAATTCTAAAGTTGAAGAAACCGAAATGGGTAGCCACCCCCCTGCTTCACAATATGCAGATTGAGCTAACCAAAATCCTTTAGGTGTAAACACGCCTAGCATAACATTATCTGTGCTTAATATTTGAATAGTATGCCGAGTCCAGGGAAATATTTGCGCTTCCTGAATGGCTTTTTTGAGCGGCCAGTGCCCAATCCGGCCATAGAGATGAATTTTTTCACCACCCTTCCGTTGCCGTAAATATAAGGGTTGACCTAACAAAGTGGGAGATAATCCTATCTCAGCCCTTTGAATCCCGAATTGACCAGAAGGAAGATGAATCTGATCTTTATTTTGTAAAATGATCTGCTGTTCAGCTACAGTCGATTGTTGATCAGCCAGATAAATTTCAGCTTTTAGGCGATGCAACTGCTGCTGATAACGCACATAGTAATAACCCGACCAATGCAGCGCTGCCTGAGCATCCTGTTTCGCTCCAATTACTTCAGTCTGTACACGCTCAACCATGTCCAGAGAGGGACGATATTGTCCCCCGCCTTTCATCCAGACCGAGAGTAACTGACGCTGCCGTGCTTTGGATAAACTTGAGAATGAAGATAGATCGAGAATTTCGGCGTTACCACAGAGTTTCAGATCCTGCTCTAATACGTCTTGCAGAATGTTTTGTGCATCCTGCATCAGTTCACTGGTACGAGCCAAGGCAGACTGCATTTTCGGATAGCGATGACTTAAGACTGGCCACAGCACCTGACGTGCCCAGGCACGGTCATAATGAGTATCCTGATTAGTCGGATCTTCAATATTCTGGATATTTAAATCTGCTGCCCATTGGCAAATCTGCTCACGAGAAATATCCAGCAGTGGCCGCCAGATGGTTAAATCTGTCCGTATATCGATCGCTTTCATGGCAGCCAGACCATCAATCCCTGCACCAGAAAGTAAGCGCAACATCAAAGTTTCTGCCTGATCCTGCTGATGGTGGGCCAAGACCAGAATTTCATTGGGCCGAAGATGCCGTAAATAAGCTTGATACCGTGATTGGCGAGCCTGTGATTCCAGATTGCCGCTGGCAACATGGACGGGCTGAATGATGCAAGGAATATTTAGTTGCTGACACTGATGCTGGACAAAAGTGCCCCATTCAGCACTAACATTTTGCAGTTGATGATCAACATAAATCGCGCGGATTTTTTCCGGGCACAAAAAAAACATCAGATGCAGCAACAGCATAGAATCTACGCCGCCACTGCATCCGATTAGAAATTTTGTTTCTGCAGGAAATTCCTGCAGTTGCTTTAAGATGCCAGACCTAAATTGTCGCTGCCAAACTTCATTAAACGTTGGTAACGTGCTTCGCATCGTGCTTGTGGTTCCATTGTTTGCAGTTCATTTAAAGCTTCTTTCAGGACTGCTTTCAGTTGGTACATGACTTCATCTGGATCCAGATGTGCGCCTTCACCTTCGTCAACGACGTATTCAACAATACCCATCTTTTGCAATTTTTCAGCAGTCAATGCCAAAGCTTCACTGGCCTGTTCGGCTTTTTCTGCGGTTTTCCACAGAATAGATGCACAACCTTCTGGTGAAATCACTGAATAAATACTGTGAGAGAGCATCACCACACGGTCCGCAACACCAATACCGAGCGCACCACCCGAACCGCCTTCACCCAAAACTGTAGCAATTACAGGCACTTTCAGATTAGAAAGTTGCGCCAAACTCGATGCAATCGCTTCAGCCTGACCACGCTCTTCCGCACCCACACCCGGGTATGCACCCATGGTATCAATAAAGGTAAAGACTGGCAGATTAAAACGTTCCGCCATATCCAACAGACGCTGAGCTTTACGGTAACCTTCCGGATTACTCATCCCAAAATTATGCTGTAATTTTTCACGGGTACTACGACCACGGTGCTGACCCACGATCATCACCGGTTGTCCATCGAAACGTGCCAGACCACCGATCATTGCGCCATCATCACCATAGAGACGGTCGCCATGCAAAGCATCAAATTCAGTGAATATTTCACCTACATAGTCCAGAAATTGTGGACGTTCCGGATGACGAGCAATCTGTACTGTCGTCCATGCTTTTGATGGGGTAGCTTTATTTTTCATAGGTCAACCGTTTTCATCCCTATAAAGGTATTAATTAACAAATTGTTCAGATTGAACCGAGAGCTCGATCTCCCAATTTTTAAACTGCACCTGTTCATCATGCAGTTCAGCAATCAGCAATGGCCATTGTTTGGCATCGCCAGAAATACTGAGCTGCCATTGTTGCGCATTCTTGACCTTGAGTTCAATGGCAGGAAGCATCTCATCGCTACGACTGTGATTGACCAAAACCGCCAGACGCAACAGCAAACACAGCTGTAAAAGTTTAGTTCCACCGACTTTCATCACATCATGCTTGGCATCAGCGCGCAATTTACGGCGATGGTGTGCGACCAAATGTGACAAATAATTCTGATCTACCTGCGAAAAACCGGCAATGTCAGAATGTTGCAATAAATAGGCACCGTGGCGGTGATAACCACTATGACTGATCGCTAAACCAATTTCATGCAAATAAGCGGCGCGACGGAGTAAATCACTGTCTTCACTATACAGGCCGAGATCACCAGCCACATCATCAAACAGTTTTTGCGCAGTCTGCACTACACGTTCGGCCTGTTTGGCATCGGCATTATAACGACCAATCAAGGCATGAACAGAACGATCACGGATATCTTCATGCTTGAAACGACCCAAGAGGTCATACATCACGCCTTCACGCAATGCGCCATCTGAATAGACCAGATGTGGGATATTCAGTACATCAAATACTGCATATAAAATGGCAATTCCTGCAGGTAAAACTGCACGACGGTCATCTTTCAGACCTTCAAACTCCATGTCCGAAACATGCTTATATTTGAATAATTTATCTTTAAGTTTTTCCAAACCTTCACGGGTGAGCTGTTCTTTATCATTGCTCCAGCCCATGTTGACACAGATCTGACGGCAAGCCTTAATCGTACCACTCGAACCAACCACCGCATCCCAACCGGCAGATTTATAAGTATTGGCAATGCCTGAAATTTCTTTACGTGCCGCAGTCACTGCCTTATCAAAGGCTTTATGGGTGATTTCACCATCAGCAAAGAATTTCTTGGTAAAAGTCACACAACCCATCTGCACAGATTCGGTATGAATGGGTTCGAATTCTTCCCCAATAATCAGTTCAGTCGAACCCCCACCGATATCTACCACCAGACGACGGCCAGTATTGGCCATGGTATGTGACACACCGAGATAAATTAGACGCGCTTCTTCGCGACCAGCAATAATTTCAATCGGTTTTGGTAAAATTTCAGCTGCTTTCTGAATAAATTCATGACCATTTTTGGCCTGACGCAAAGCATTCGTTGCCACAATCCGTAAACGGTTCGGTTGTACCGATCCCAAGCGTCCGACAAAACGGGCCAGACAAGCCAAACCGCGCTGCTGTGCGGCTTCAGTCAAATTTTTATTTTCATCCAGTCCCGCAGCAAGTTGAACCTTTTCTGACATTGATGCGACTTTTTTCACTTCGCCATGATCCACCCGGGCAATCGCCAAATGAAAACTGTTTGATCCCATATCGATGGCTGCGAGTAATTCTTCATCAATCAAAAAATCAGACATTCTAGAAATAAACCTTTTAAGAATTGTGCTTAGAGTAATTCACAACCATGCAATTTAAAAGCCATTTGTCAGGACAATTTCGCGTAATTATTTTTTTCATTTATAGGACAATTGTATGAGGCGATGGTGACTATCGTGATCATCCATTAGACAAAACAACATTAAAGCTTGAAAATTTACAGATTCCCCTACATTGTTAAAGATGGCTATGTAATACTAATAATTATAGTTATCTTTATAAAATTAATTCTGGAGCACTCCATGTCTGGCAACATCGTAAACACTACTGACGCAAACTTCGAAGCAGACGTTCTTCAATCAGACGTTCCTGTGCTGGTTGATTTCTGGGCTGGCTGGTGTGCGCCATGTAAAGCTATTGCCCCTGTACTTGAAGTATTGGCTGATGAATATCAAGGCAAAGTGAAAATTGTCAAAGTTGACGTAACATCTTGCGAACAAACTGCTGTGAATTTCAATATCCGTAACATTCCAGCTTTATTGATGTTCAAAAATGGTGAAGTGGTAGCGACTCAAGTCGGTGCAGCACCAAAATCTAAATTGACTGCATTTATTGATCAAAACATCTAAGCATAAAATGCTCAACCAAAAATACGCGACCAAAGGTTGCGTATTTTTTTCGTCTATAAATTGACAAAAACCTGTTTCTCTCTTATATTTCAACTTCAAGAGATAAAGGATGCTAAATCCTGTCAGTTTCTTACAAGACACATTACATAACATGCCGCTCGGCAATAGAAATTGTTTTCACATTTCTCTTTGAAACAATCAAACAGACCTCTGAATTGTTCTTGTGCAAATTCAATTGCTTTCGTTTGAATGCTTATATGCGGCCGAATGTTACTCCCTTTCTAACCTATACCTTAGAACTTTGATTCTATCTGACCACCTATGAATTTAACCGAACTCAAGAAAAAACCGATTGGCGAACTCATCAAGATTGCCGAGTTTATGGGCCTTGAAGGTATGGCTCGTAACCGTAAGCAAGACATTATTTTTGCCATCTTAAAACGCCATGCGATGAATGGCGAAGAGATTTTTGGTGATGGCGTTCTAGAAATTTTGTCAGATGGTTTTGGCTTCTTACGCTCTGCAGCAGGCTCTTATTTGGCCGGTCCTGACGATATCTATGTCAGCCCATCACAAATTCGCCGCTTTAACCTGCGTACCGGTGACACCATTACGGGAACCATTCGTCCGCCTAAGGAAGGTGAGCGTTATTTTGCTTTGCTTAAAGTCAATCAGATTAACTACGATACCCCAGAGAATTCACGTAACAAGATATTGTTCGAAAACTTGACTCCATTGTTCCCTACTGAACAATTGGTGATGGAACTCGGTAACGGTACGACTGAAGATTTAACTGCACGTGTGGTCGATCTGGTTGCTCCAATTGGTAAAGGTCAACGTTCAATTATCGTTGCACCACCAAAAGCTGGTAAAACCATGTTATTACAGAACATCGCGCAATCGATTGTTCGTAACAATCCTGAATGCTTCCTGATTGTCCTTCTGATTGACGAACGTCCAGAAGAAGTGACTGAAATGGAACGTACTGTTCGCGGTGAAGTGGTTGCATCTACCTTTGATGAATCACCTGCCCGCCACGTTCAAGTAGCTGAAATGGTGATTGAAAAAGCTAAGCGTCTGGTTGAGCACAAGAAAGATGTAGTGATTCTGCTGGATTCGATTACCCGTCTGGCACGTGCATATAACACAGTGATTCCTTCATCAGGTAAGGTATTAACTGGTGGCGTAGATGCACATGCACTTGAGCGTCCTAAACGTTTCTTTGGTGCTGCACGTAATATCGAAGAAGGCGGTTCTCTTACAATCATTTCTACTGCACTGATTGAAACCGGCAGTAAAATGGATGAAGTGATCTACGAAGAATTCAAAGGTACAGGTAACCAAGAAATCACGCTGGATCGCCGTATTGCGGAAAAACGCGTCTTCCCTGCGATGAATATCAAAAAATCCGGTACGCGTCGTGAAGAACGTTTAATGTCCGAAGACAAACTGCGTAAAGTCTGGATTCTTCGTAAACTTCTGCATACCCAAGATGAACTGGTCGCGATGGAATTCTTGCTTGACCGCATGAAAGAAACCAAAACCAATGATGATTTCTTTGATCAAATGAAACGCAAAGCATCGAACTAAAATTATCGGAAAGGTCACCATTCAAGGTGGCCTTTTTTTATGGTTGACATATGTTACACAATGAAACAATGTACTGAGTTATCTGTAAACTTATTTTTAAGTTTTTGATTATTAAAATAAACAAATAAATAACTGTATAATTTTTATAAGCTTAATAAGCCTTTCTCCAATCTATATCTTTCAATTAATTGTTATTTTCTGTTAAAAAACCCTTAATTTTTATCGTTTTTTCGCTGTTTTTTATGCTCGCCTAGTAGCAATTAAAAATGCGCAGTGATAGCATATTTGCAGACCAGTTAGACTGCTCCTGCGTTGTTAGTCCCTAACACTATTAGGAATAATAAAAGCATATTACAGCCTGACTTTGGTTTTTTTTAATCTCAATTTTTTAGAGAGTGATGCCATGTTATTCAAAAAAATCGCTATTGCTGCTGCAGTTGCTACTACTTTAGCTTTCGTTGGTTGTGCTAAAAAAGCTGACGACGCTGCTGCTGACGCTAACCAAGCTGCATCTGAAGCTGTAGAAGCTGCTTCTGAAGCTGAAGCTGCTGCTGACGCTGCTGCTGTAGAAGCTACTTCTGAAGTTGCTGCTTCTGACGCTGCTGCTGTTGCTGAAGCTGACGCTGCTGCTGCTGTTGCTACTGACGCTGCTGCTCAAGCTACTGCTGCTTCTGAAGCTGCTCCAGCTGCTGCTCAATAATCTTTACGATTATTTAGTAAAAAAAGAGAGCCTTTGGCTCTCTTTTTTTTTGTTTAGAAATATAAAAGATTAAAAAAATAAAATTTTTAAATGAAAAAAAGCAGATCAATTGATCTGCTCATTCCCCACACGTTGACGGAACTTCTGCCCCGCGCGGAACGTAACAACACGGCGTGCAGAAATCGGAATCTCTTCACCCGTCTTCGGATTACGGCCTGGACGTTGGCGCTTATCACGTAACTCAAAGTTACCGAAACCCGATAATTTTACTTGTTCGCCCGAGATTAGCGCTTGGCTAATCTCATCGAAAAACAACTCGACCATTTGTTTAGCTTCACGACGGTTTAAACTCGTGAGCTCACTTAAATGATCAGCCATTTCTGCTTTTGTTAATGCTGTCATGAAGCCCTCAATGTCGCTTGGTAAGTGTTTTCCAACACCTGAAGGATATTATCCATACCTGATTTAATTTCAGCATCTTCCAGTGTACGGCTTGGATGCTGCCAGAGAAGTGCAAATGCCAGTGAGCGTTTCCCTTCTTCTACTCCTTGTCCAGTGTACACATCGAACAACCATGTCGAGCCTAGAAGCTCTCCACCTGTTTTTTCGATAAGTCCCTGAATTTCGCTAACATTAATCTTATCACTAATTAAAAGCGCAATATCACGTCGAACTGATGGAAAACGTGATAATTCTGTAAAATTAGATACATAAGTTTGCAAAACAGCCGATTGATCTAATTCAGCGACCCAAGTCGTCGCCAAATCGAGCTCATCTTCAAGTGATGGATGTAAACGACCTAAGTAACCAATTGACCGACCATCCACTAGAATTTCTGCAGATTGACCAGGATGTAACCAGCTACGTTCAGAACGTACATATTCTACATTCAGACGTGCAGCTGCCAGAATTTCCTCAATGTCACCTTTGAAGTCAAAGAAATCCATTGGCTGCGCTTTACCATGCCAGCTTTCTGGTGTAAGTGAGCCAGTGGCAATCAAGGCAAAAGTTGGAATCTGTTTCAGATCATGAATCGATGCTGCATCCTGATAGTCAAAACGCAGACCCAGTTCGAAGAAACGCACACGATTTTGCTGACGGTTGACGTTGTACTGTACGCATGGAATCAGGCTAGACAGCAAAGTTGAACGCATCACTGCCAAATCGCTTGAAATTGGGTTCGCCAAAGCCAGAGGATTCACAGAAGGATTTAACTGTTTTTCCAGTTTCAGGTCAGCAAAACTGAAACTGATCGCTTCCTGATAGCCCAAGGTCACGGCAGTTTGACGAAGCTGAGTCAGTTCAAATTGATCTTCATATTTCGCCAATTTCACATCAATGACTGGTAAGCTGATTTGAATATTGTCATAACCGTGAATACGGGCAACTTCTTCAATCAGGTCTTGGTAAATTGCCATGTCATAACGGTGTGATGGAGGAACCACTGACCACTGACCTTCAGCTTTTACAGTCACTTCACACCCTAAACGCGTTAAAGCATCTGTAATGAAATCTGATTCAACTGTATAACCTAATAGTTGATCGACTTGCGCTTGTTCTAGCTCAATCGCTTCACGTTTTGGTAATAGCTCTGGTTTTTCAGCTACAATGATTGGACCAAACTCACCGCCTGCAAGCTCAGCAATCAACTGAGATGCACGATGCATTGCAATCAATGGCAATTCGAAATCGACACCACGTTCATAACGTTGTGATGCATCCGTATGCAGACCGAAACGACGGGCACGGCCAGCAATATGCAATGGCGCGAAGAATGCTGATTCTAGGAAGATTTCAGTAGTTTCATCAGTTACTGATGAAGACAAGCCCCCCATAATCCCTGCAATCGCTAATGCTTTTTCATCATCTGCGATTACCATCACGTCGTCTTGCAGTTCCACTTCCTGTTCATTTAATAGAACAAGTTTTTCACCTGCAGTCGCTTGACGTACATGTACTGAACCTTGAACCTTGCCACCATCAAAGGCATGCAATGGTTGACCCAGTTCCATCAATACATAGTTGGTGATGTCGACCAGAATACTGTGCTGACGGATACCGGCACGTACCAATGCACGTTCCATCCATTCAGGGGTGGGTGCTTTAGTATTAACGTTCTTGATTACACGGCCCAAATAACGTGGACAACCTTCAGTTTCAACAACAACTTTCTTTTCATCCGCAAGAGTTGCTGCAACTTCTTTAATTTCAGGTGCAGTGACAGGCAATTGGTTAATTACACCAATTTCACGTGCGATCCCGCGAATGCTGAAACAGTCACCACGGTTCGGGGTGATGCTGATATCAATCACGTTGTCATCAAGGTCTAAATATTCACGAACATTGACACCGACTGGTGCATCTGCAGGAAGCTCTAACAGACCATCAATTTTGTCTTCAAGATCGATTTCTGAAGCGCCACATAGCATACCTTGTGATTCAACACCACGCAGTTTGCCTTTCTTGATTTTAAAATCGCCTGGTAATACTGCACCGATAGTGGCTACGGGCGCTTTCATACCAGCACGTACGTTAGGTGCACCACACACGATTTGCAAAGGCTCACCTGAACCAATATTTACAGTAGTAACACGTAAACGATCTGCATCCGGATGCTGTTCGACAGTCAGGACTTCACCCACAACCACACCTGTGAACGGTTTTGCAGCTGGAGACAAATCATCTACTTCTAGGCCCAGCATAGTCAGTTGGTCAGATAATTTTTCGCTGTCGATGGCTGGGTTAACCCATGTGCGCAGCCAATTTTCGCTAATTTTCATTTCTTTAAAACCTATAAATTAATCTTTTAAATCCCCCTCTAACTCCCCCTTTTACAAAGAGGGAGAACCCTGAGTCACATAAGGACAGCCCCCTCTCCTTTTAGGAGAGGTCAGGGAGAGGTTTAAATCCTTTAAGCAAACTGGCGTAAGAAACGCACATCGTTTTGATAGAACATACGCAGGTCATTAATGCCATAACGCAACATTGCAAAACGTTCTACACCTAAACCAAATGCAAAGCCTTTGTATTTGTCGGGATCAATGCCCGCAGCGCGAAGTACATTCGGATGCACCATACCGCAACCCAAAACTTCTAACCATTTGCCGCGCTCATCCATAATATCCACTTCAGCACTTGGCTCAGTGAACGGGAAATAAGACGGACGGAAACGCACTTTCAAATCTTTTTCGAAGAATTCGTTTAGCAGGTTTACCAATAATCCTTTCAGTTCAGCGAAGCTGGTATTTTCAGCAACGTATAAGCCTTCGATCTGATGGAACATTGGTGAATGTGTCTGGTCAGAGTCACAACGGTATACACGGCCTGGGCACACGATACGAATTGGTGGCTGCTGGGTTTCCATGGTACGAATCTGTACGCCCGAAGTATGGGTACGTAGCAGATGGTTCACATCAAAGTAGAAAGTGTCGTGCATGGCACGTGCAGGGTGATGGCCTGGAATATTCAATGCTTCGAAGTTGTGATAGTCATCTTCAACTTCTGGACCAGTCGCTACTGTGAAACCTGCTTTGGTAAAGAATTGACAGATACGTTCTTGTACTTGGGTCACTGGGTGGATGCTGCCCACCTGTTGGCCACGACCGGGCAAGGTGATATCAATTGTTTCACTAGCAAGCTTTTGTTCTAGTGCAGCTTTTTGCAGTTCAGCCTGACGTTGTGTCAAAGCACTTGTGATGGCTTCACGAACTGCATGAATTTGTGCCCCAAACGCTTTACGTTGTTCAGGATCCATTTTCCCCAGCGACTTAGATTGTTCCGCGAGCTGGCTTTTTTTCCCCGTAAATTGCACTCGTACTTGATCAAGTGCAGCAAGGTCTTGAGCTGCTGCAATCGCAGCGAGCGCTTCAGTGGTCAGGGCTTCCAGTGACATAGTAACTCTCAAAGCAACAGGTTAGAAATATTTTTAAAAACCCCATATTCTAACAGTTTTTAGGCGAGTTGATGAAGTGCGCTTTTAATGAAAATTAGAATAGCATCATGAATTATAAAAAGTATAAGATAAACATAATATCAATCAGATCAAATCACTATGGCACTCGATCAAATTTGGAAACAGCAACTGACCCTCGTCACTTATGGCAATGAGTTTTTAACTCAGGATCTCAGTTTCAGCCGCTGGCTGAATCACTCCATTTTTAATCAGCACCATTTAACTTTCCGTGATCTGATTTCCCAGCATTTACTGGCACAGCACTTTCAAATCTGGCTAGAAGGACTGAAAAAACAAGGGGTTCGTCGTATTAGTCTGCATTCTTCACATTTACTGGAAGATGAAAATAACCCTAATGCCAATGTCGAACTGGTTCCTTTGGCTCATGTGATTATCAGTCATCATGCTCAAGGTAAAACCGCCTGGATGATCGGTAAGGAACTGGCTGAATGGTATACCGCTGATAATGATTATGAAGCACCGGAAGCCCAACAGTCGCCTTTACGTCATGAAGTATTCTGGCGTTATGAACTGAATAATAAACTGGCCAAAAGAATTGATGCTGATCTGGTACAACCAAACTGGGATGATATTCATACCTATACCGAACAGGAATTATTTGAACATCATTTAGCTCAAGGATTCACTGAGCCTGCTTATACTGGTTTGCCTTATTACGGTACTACCCCAACGATTCAGTCTCATGCAGAAAATCCGAGTCATCTTGCTTTAATACCAACGGATTATTCATCTGATTATGCTCATCAGACCTTGTACCGTCTGGATGCATTAAGTGATTTTATTCAGACGAAGATTCAACACCCTTATAAAGATGATGGTCAGGTACTGAATCCAGAGCAGCAATTAAATCTGCGCCATTTTGCACAAAAAATCGATGAAATCAGTGCCAAGTTTATTGTGAAAGTGGCCAATCATTATAAAACTGCACAACTCACTCCTAAAGTGGCGCCTGATCCTTTTGCGGGCATGAATACTGAAGATCGCGCGGTTAAAGTCTCTAAAGCTGAACGACCACAAAGTCATCATAAAACCGGTGCTTCAAGTGTGATCAAACTGATTCTGATCACGATTGTGATCTGTCTGATTGGCTACTATTTCGGACTTTAATAAAATATATTGTCTATAAATAATCACTTTGACTTGGTGGAGCTTCAATCTCCACCAAATTAATAAATAAATGATTTAAAAAATCAAAGATCCCACTGATTTTATTTAAGCATAAAAAAAGACCGCTAAAAGCGGTCTTTTTTCTAAGTCATAAAGACTTATGCAGCCAACGCATCTTTAGCTTTAGAAGCTAGAGCTGCAAACGCAACTGCGTCATGCATAGCGATGTCAGCAAGTACGCGACGGTCGATGATAACCTGAGCTTTTTTCAAGCCAGCGATCATACGGCTGTACGATAAACCGTTTTGACGTGCACCAGCGTTGATACGCGCAATCCATAGAGCACGGAATTGACGTTTCTTCTGACGACGGTCACGGTAAGCGTATTGACCAGCTTTGATTACCGCTTGGAACGCTACGCGGTAAACGCGTGAACGAGCACCATAGTAACCTTTAGCGCGAGCAAGAATTTTTTTGTGACGGCGATGAGCCTGTACACCACGTTTTACACGAGCCATTTATAATCTCCTTAGATGTACGGGCACATACGACGAACTGAAGCAACGTCACTTACGTGAACCATTACACAGCCGCGCAATTGACGAATACGCTTAGCAGATTTTTTGGTCAAAATGTGGCGTTTGAACGCTTGTTTACGCTTAAAACCGTTAGCAGTCGCTTTGAAGCGTTTAGCTGCACCACGGCGAGTTTTCATCTTAGGCATAACAACCTCTTTTGAACACCTGTTCGGCACGTCTGCACCATTGCAAGAACGCCCTGCAGGTAAGGGAGCCGATATTCTAATGCATCTTTGCTTAAAACAAAAGCACTAGTCTTTTTTTCTTGATGAATCTGCAAACTTAGCATTTTTTACGATAAGAATTGAATGATGAATTTATATACTGCTTGCGATATCACTTTATAATTTGTCAATTTTTTCAGTTACAGCTCTTTATGCACATTCAGCCCGATGCATTTGCCGCACTCCGTTATCGAGACTTTTCTATTGTTACCTTAAATCAGTTTTGCCTGACTTTAGCCATTCTGATTCAGGAAATTATTGTTGCCTATTCACTGTATCAGATTACCAAAGACCCGCTGACCTTAGGACTGATTGGTCTGGCAGAAGCGATTCCATTTATTTCCCTTTCTTTATGGGGTGGATATGTTGCGGATCGTTTTAATAAGCAGACTATTATGAAAATCTGTTTATTTTTTGCCATTCCGATGCCTGTCATTCTCTGGTCACTGTTTCATTATCACGGTTTGGGAAACCTCAGCACCAGTCAATTATCTTGGGGAATTTATGCCGTCATTTTCTGTCTGGGTACCATTCGTGGCTTTTATAATCCTTCAGCAACTTCACTAAAACCCTTTCTGATTCCACGTGCACTCTATGCCAATGGTGCAACTTGGACCACAATTGGCTGGCAAAGTGGTGTAATTATCGGGCCGATGCTCGGTGGTTTTATGCTGGCGTTTTTAGGTCGGGAAACCAGTCTTCTAACTGTCGCAGTACTGGTCAGCATCTGTTTTGTTCTGATTAACTTATTGCAAAAGCGCGATTTTCCTAAAATTGAAACTGAAAATGTCCTGCATAGTCTGGGCGATGGTTTCCGCTTCATCTGGAACAGTAAAATTGTACTGTGGTCAATTTCCCTAGATCTAGTTTCGGTGCTGTTTGGTGGGGTGATTGCCCTCTTACCGATTTTTGCCGAAGATATTCTAAAAGTTGGTCCAGAGGGTTTGGGTTATTTACGGGCTGCTCCTTCCATTGGTGCGCTGATAACCATGATTGTCCTGACCCGCTTTCCGCCTACGCAACATGCCTGGCGTAATATGCTGCTTGCAGTCGCAGGTTTCGGTGTCTTTACTTTACTATTTGCTTTCTCCAACTCGATGTGGCTATCTCTGTTTGCTCTTGCCATGACCGGGGCTTGTGACAGTATTTCAGTGGTGATTCGTCAGACGATTTTACAGATTTATCCACCCGATAATATGCGTGGCCGGGTTGCTGCAGTAAACGGCATGTTTGTCTCGTCTAGTAATGAACTGGGTGCTTTTGAGTCTGGTCTGGCTGCGAGATATATGGGCACGATTATGGCTACAGTGTTTGGTGGCAGCATGACCCTACTGGTAGTTGCCATCAGCTGGGCGAGAACCAAGGATCTGTTTGGGGTTGATATTACCAAAGGAAATGAAAAATAATTTTTAGTTCTGATGTGCAAAGGTTTTTCAATCAAGAAAATTCTGCGCACTAATGATGAATATAAATAAAAAGAGGCTTTATGCCTCTTTTTTTAAAACATCGCATAAGCCCAATAGACAAACAGATAACGTCCAATTTTGGCAATACTGACTATCAAGATAAAACGGGTAAAATTTTCCTTAAGCAAACCGGCAATTAATGTAATTGGATCGCCAATAATCGGCACCCAGCTCAGCAATAATGACCAATAGCCGTATTTCTGATAGGTACTTTGAGCTTTAAGCATCTGCTGCTCAGAGACTGGAAACCATTTTTTATGCTTATATTGCTCAATCTTGAACCCCAGATACCAGTTCACACAGGAACCCAAGATATTTCCAGCACTTGCGATCATGATGAGCAAGGCCGCCGAATAGCTCCCTTGCCATAATAAACCCAGCAAAACCGCTTCTGACTGCAGCGGTAATAAAGTCGCTGCACCAAAAGCGGCAAGAAAGAGCAGAAACAGAGACATCCCGAGACTAGCGGCTTAAACCCAGTTTTTTCTTGGCTTTAAGATATTCCCAATTAGACCAGACTATAGCCATAACCATGACCAAAATACGTGACCATTGATATTTTTGGGTGATCGGTTCAAGCGCTGCATTTAAAATCTGGCGATCTTTGGTATTCAAGGCGCTGATCACCTGATCCACATGCACAATTTCAGCAATAAACAGCAGCAGACAAGCTGCGATACCGAAAATAATACTCCAGTAAATTCGAGGACTCGTTTCCACGATTTTAGTAAAGTTCAGGAAAAAATCTTTCATATACTCACCCAATAAAAAACCACCCAAAGGTGGTTTAATCTACTTTTATCTAGTTTAGCACAAAGGCCAGACTTATCTGACCTGTATTGCTAACGCTCTTTGCACCGCTGGACGCGCAGTCAGGCGTGTCACATATTCCTGTACTTCCGGATAATCAGCCAGATCAATCTGCTGCCATTCATGACGTAGCACCCATGGCAAAATAGCCATATCCGCAATCGAATACTCACCAGCTACATATTTCTGACCAATCAGCTGTTTGTTCAGAACCCCGTATAGACGTTTGGTTTCATTGACATAACGATCAGTGGCATACGGGATACGCTCAGGAGCAAAACGGCTAAAGTGATGATTTTGCCCCAGCATCGGACCCAGGCCACCCATTTGCCACATAAGCCATTGCTCAACTTCAACACGTTGCTGCTCATCATCCGGATAAAACAGGCCAGTTTTACGACCCAAATATTGCAGAATCGCGCCAGATTCAAAAACTGAAATCGGTTCGCCACGCGGGCCATCCTGATCTACAATCGCAGGAATTTTGTTGTTTGGAGAGATACGTAAAAAATCAGGTTGAAACTGGTCATTTTCCAGAATATTGATCGGGAAAATTTTATATTCCAAGCCCATTTCTTCTAATGCGATGGTAATTTTATGGCCATTGGGCGTTCCCCAATAAAAGAGATCAATCATGTTATTACCTGTTACCTTTTCGTTTTTACATGACATTATTGAAATTTGATCTAGTTATAGCACGATTTAAAGCCCCACTTCCGCATATTTTGTTATAGATTCAGCAGTAAAATCTCTAAATTTAAAGCATTATTTTTAGCTCAAGATGGGTTCAAATATTTTTAAATCTTGAGTCTTGAAAAGCTTCACCTCAATCCTATATTAGAAATAGAGCAATGATCTATTCAGGAGATTGTTTCTAATCACTGAGTTCATATTGAAGAATTGCATGTTGTTTATAAAACTTTTCTGAGATCAGGAGGTAAGATCAATGAGCAATTTCAGTCTTAGCCCACTATTCCGTCGTAGTATCGGTTTTGACCGCTTTAATGACCTTTTTGATTATGCAATGCAAAGTGAGGCACCGAACTATCCGCATTACAACATTGAAAAAACCGGCGACAACAATTACCGCATTGTAGTTTCTGCTGCCGGATTCAATGAAGACCAGCTAGAGATCAATCTAGAAAATCAGGTTCTGACCATTAGCGGTAAAGCGGTGGAAGAAAATTCAGATACGACTGTGGAATTCCTACATAAAGGCATCGCCCACCGTTCATTCAAACTGTCTTTACGTCTGGATGAACATGTAGAGGTACAACAAGCTGAATTTGAAAATGGTTTACTGAAAATTGAATTGCAGCGCAATGTACCGGAAGAAAAATTGCCTCGTCAGATTCCGATTGGCAAAAAACTGTTAGCTGAAAAAAATGAATCTAACGAGCAACAAAGTTAATCACCTGCCAAAAGAAAGGCCCGAATGGGTCTTTCTTTTTTAGGACAGAATCCTTAAGCTTGAAAGTGCTCAATTTTCACTCCTTATAAAAATAATAATATGAACACATCAGATATTATTCTGTTTCATCAAAGTGCCCAGACGATGAAACATATGGGACTTCTCCTTCTTTGCTATCCCATTGGGATTTTGATGACCTTGTACCTTCATACTCCAGATCCTCCTTCCAGTTTTGTTCGAGGATTGGTATTTTTATGGCAGGAGTCTCCAAGCTTTTATGGCTATATGCTAGGTTTCCTGATGCTATCGCTCTTGGTATATAGCATTAAACTAAAAATCACCTCGCGGACAATTTATTACACCCTGGCAGGATACCGGATCAGTCTGTGTTTATATCGTGAAACCGTCCATTACAGCTTTATCAATCCTCAATATGATTCAATTAAGGCACGTACCAAACGCTGGCTAATCGGACTTCCCGCTCATCAAATTAATCAGCGAGATGGCACGCTCGATTTTATTCTTTGTCAGCCCAGTTGGCGCGACCAGCTCTGTTTAAGATTATTCCGGATTCATTTATCGATGTTTTCCCGCCAGCAAGCTAAGGAAATCATTCAAGCCATGTACAGTGCTTGGAATTTAAGATCATAAAGGCTGATTCAAAAGCAATTTTAATCATGAAGTTTAAGCTGAAAGAAATTTATCTCATCAGATTCCAAAGGATAAAAAGCAGTTATTAAAAAATGGTGTTCTGGTTAGGACTTTCCCCTATCACTACATATATTTGATTTACATAAAATTTCGGCTATGCTTTTTCTGAAACAGAAGAAAACATTCAATAAATACCATAGATAAAAAAATCTGCCGTAGGTGCACTATGAATTATGTCCATCGCAACGCCCTGAGTCCATTCATGCTATTGAGCTTGCTGTTCTTTTTATTGATTGTTATTTTACTGCTACTGTTTGGCTGGCCACATTATAAAGTTTGGAAACAAGGGATGGATGGTCAGGCAGCATTGGCTGAAGCAGAACAATCCAAAATGATTCAAGTGCAAGTTGCAAAAGCGGAACTGGAAAGTGCCAAACTGCGTGCAGAAGCTATTAAACTCGTTGGGCAGGCAGCTAAAGATTATCCTGAATATCGCAAGCAGGAATTTATTGGTGCATTTGGTGAAGCCCTACGTGAAGGTCGTATTCAACAAATAATTTATGTACCCACTGAGGCCAATATTCCGATTGTAGAAGCAGGAAAATCCTACCCTACTCAATAAAAAATTAAGTTACCTCATAAAAAAGCCCTGCAAATGCAGGGCTTTTTTCATCAAGAGATGCTTACTTTTTCTTTTTAGGACCAAGCAGCATACCCATTTGACGACCTTCCATTTTTGGTGCTTGTTCAACAACACCATATTCAACGACGTCTGCTTCAACTTTTTGCAGTTGAGCCAGACCCAGTTGCTGGTGAGCCATTTCAC
This sequence comes from Acinetobacter sp. YH16031, assembly GCF_013417335.1. Taxonomy (NCBI): domain Bacteria; kingdom Pseudomonadati; phylum Pseudomonadota; class Gammaproteobacteria; order Moraxellales; family Moraxellaceae; genus Acinetobacter; species Acinetobacter sp. YH16031. The sequence continues at coordinate 51,772 of NZ_VPED01000016.1, read as the reverse complement.
GACCACGGAAACGCAGGGTAATTTTAACCTTGTTTCCTTCTTCAAGGAATTTGATGATTGCACGTAATTTTACGTTGTAATCACCTACATCTGTCGCAGGACGTAGCTTGATTTCTTTCACCTGGACTTGATGTTGTTTTTTCTTCGCTTCTTTCTGCTTTTGTTTCAGATCAAACAAATGCTTATTGAAGTCCATGATTTTGCAAACAGGTGGCTCAGCATTGGCTACGATCTCAACAAGATCAAGCTCAACATTTTCTGCTGCGCGCAATGCTTCCGCAAGGCTTACAATACCTTTTTGCTCACCATTTTCGTCTACAAGACGAACTTCTTTAGCACGAATTTCATCATTCAAGGCAGGACGGTTTGATTTATTACCGCCCTGTTGATTACGGTCAGGCTGTTTAATCGCTGTTACTCCACAATGTACCGGCCGCGTTCGGCAACGGCTGCTTTTACTAAGTCAACGAAAGCATCGATTGACATAGTACCCAAATTTTTTCCTGAGCGGGTACGGACATTCACAGTACCTTCCTCTACCTCACGATCCCCAAGTACCAATAAGTAAGGAATACGCTCTAAAGTACGTTCACGAATCTTAAAGCCGATTTTCTCATTTCTCAAGTCAGAAATTGCACGAATTCCGTTTTCTTTAAGTTTCGCGACGACTGACTCACAAGCCTCGGCTTGAGCATCAGTAATATTCATGACACACGCTTGCACTGGTGATAACCAAGGTGGCATAAAGCCCGCGTAGTGTTCAATCAGTATACCAATAAAACGTTCGAAACTGCCAAGAATTGCACGGTGCAACATCACAGGCTGATCACGATCGTTGTCTTCAGTAACATAAGAGGCATCCAGACGTTCTGGAAGGTTGAAGTCACATTGAATGGTACCACACTGCCAGATTCGGCCTAAGCAGTCTTTCAATGAGAATTCGATCTTCGGACCGTAGAATGCACCTTCACCTGGTTGTAAATCCCAATCTAGGCCAGCAGCATCTAAAGCATCTGCCAAAGATTTTTCTGCCATATCCCAAAGTGCATCATCACCCACACGTTTTTCAGGACGTGTAGATAACTTCATTTGTACTTCTTCAAAGCCAAAATCTTTGTATACGTCTAGTGTCAATTTGATAAAGTCTGCAACTTCAGTACCGATTTGTTCTTTAGTACAGAAAATATGCGCATCATCTTGGGTAAAACCACGTACACGCATGATGCCGTGTAAAGAACCCGATGGCTCGTTACGGTGACATGAACCAAACTCCGCTAAACGGATTGGAAGATCACGATATGATTTTAAGCCCTGGTTGAACACTTGCACGTGACAAGGACAGTTCATCGGTTTTACAGCGTAGTTACGGTTCTCTGAATGAGTCGTAAACATGTTTTCAGCATAGTTCGCTGCGTGACCTGATTTTTCCCAAAGCGTGAAATCAACTACTTGTGGTGTACGGATTTCAAGGTAACCATTTTCTTGCTGAACTTTACGCATGTATTGTTCAAGCACTTGATAAATGGTCCAGCCGTTCGGATGCCAAAACACCATACCTGGTGCTTCTTCCTGCATATGGAACAAGTCTAAGGCTTTACCAATTTTACGGTGATCGCGTTTTTCAGCCTCTTCAATACGTTTGATATAAGCTGCGAGCTGTTTCTTGTCAGCCCAGGCTGTACCATAAATACGTTGTAGCTGTTCGTTTTTCGCATCACCGCGCCAGTAAGCACCAGAGATTTTTGTCAGCTTGAATGATTTTAAGAATTTGGTATTTGGTACGTGCGGACCACGGCACATATCCAGATAGTCCTGATGGTAGTACAGGCCCATTTGAGTTTCTTCAGGCATGTCTGCGATCAGGCGCAATTTGTATTCTTCACCACGTGCTGTGAATTCTGCAATCACTTCATCACGTGGAGTCATTTTTTTTACGACGTCATAGTCTTGATCGATGAGCTTTTTCATACGCTCTTCAATCGCAGCCATGTCATCTAAAGTAAATGGACGTGGCATCCAGATGTCATAGTAGAAACCTTCTTCAATGACTGGACCAATGACCATCTTTGCTTCTGGGAACAATTGCTTAACGGCATGACCCACCAAGTGTGCGCAAGAGTGACGAATAATTTCGACACCTTCTTCATCTTTAGGCGTGATGATTTGTAAGGTTGCGTCTTCAGTAATCAGATCGCACGCGTCCACTAGACGATCGTTTACACGACCTGCAACGGTATTTTTTGCAAGACCAGGACCGATGCTTTGAGCAACTTCCATCACAGATACGGCGTGATCAAACTGTTTTTGATCGCCATTTGGCAAAGTGATAATTGGCATATGAAATCCTTAAGGAGTGATGCCCCGTACCATGGAGCATGTCACCGCGAGATTATGATCGAGGGAGAACCTCAAAAGATAAAAACGGTGGATAAATAAAAAATCGCCTAGAATTTTACACGGCTTGAGCCAATGATTAAACCTTTTCCCTAATAAAAATAGGATTTATCACCAAAAAGTTCTTTTGAGCTGCAATGAGTTAAGATCATTATTCGCTCAAGAATTATTTATTCTCTAAAGGTTTGCCACGCTTCAAATTGCCTTTCGATATAGACATACAATTGAGAAAACTGGGGAATGATGGCTTCGCTTTGAGTTGGTCTTAAAAACACATAATCATCGACTTTCAGTTCGCAAGATTTCGATACCAGAACCATTTCCTGATTGCTACTGCGTCCATATAAAATATGCGGCTGGCTTTTTTCTGGAAAATAATAGTCCGCCTGCCAGTAGCCACCATAAATAAATAATGCTTTATACTGATGCGGTAGATAATTAAATACTTCCAGACCGGGAATCTGGCCATAAGGCAGCACTTTTAAAATTGGTGTGGCAATCCACAAGGCACATTTTAAAGCAGAGAGATTTTTCAGATCGAAGTCACTGGGTTTAAGTAGCATGGAACCAAAAGCCAGATCATTACAAACACTCTGCTGGCAATGCTGCATAAAGGTCGGACTGCCGCCACCATTAAAACATAGGTTTTCATGCCATAAATCAGGAAATTGCTGCAGCGTCATCTTGAATTGTTGATAAATCTGCTGTGATTGCTGATAACTTTTTTCAAGTCTTTTGAGAATCTTTGGCAGTTTGGCTACATGCGCATCATAGCCCATTAATCCGGAAAGTTTTAGATTCAGAGGATGCTGCTGAATCAGCTTGAGTAGGGCTACAAACTGTTCCTGACTGCTTACTCCTCCGCGATGCAGCCCCACATCAATTTCAATATTTATATTCAGGCAGAAATTCAGGTTTTGGGCGAGTTGCAGATACTGCTCCAGCCGTGCCTGACTATCGATCAGCCATTGAATATTTACTTGAAGATTTAAGCCCTTTTGACCAAACCAGCTTTGATAAAAGCGCTGCACTGCATGAACCGGCATTGGCTTACCGAGCAGAATGTCGGCTTGCTGAAATGCTCCGATAATTTCCTGAAGATGTGGCAGATGAAATACCATAAAACGCTGGGTATTCAACTTTTCACTAGCGAATTGAAGCAACTCGGTACTGGCCAGGGATTTCACCACCAGACGTGGCTTTAATTGCACAGGGAGCTTTGACTGCACAACATCCAGATTATTCTGATATTGCGCCAAATCGAGAATCAGTTGTGGTGTACCTGTACCCTGCTGTTTTAGGTCTTGAGTCAGTTGCTGAAAATAAGTTGATCGCATCTTCTACTCCTGCTACTTAGCCAGAAACAGTTGTTTCAAGTAGGGATTCAGCCATTTTTGCTGCGGATCCAGCTGCTGACGTAGCGCTATAAATTCAGGCCATTTTGGATATAAATCGCGCAGTGATGCAGCATGCATGCTATGTAATTTGCCCCAATGCCGTCGCCCCTGATATTTCTGAAAAATCGGTTCAATTAGATTAAAAATGACATGATAATCCTGCTTATAAAACTGATGGATAGAAATTGAGACTGAATCCCGCTGATAAAATGGACTGAGCCAGATATCATCCGCTTTGACATAACGAAACTCGATCGGAAAGAACATCGGCACACGATGCTGCCTTAAACAATGCAGCACTTCTTCCAGACACTGCAAGCCTAGTTCGACCGGAATCTGGTATTCCATTTCATTAAATCGGGTATTACGCGGTGTGGGGAAAATCTGACTGGACCAATCCACAAAACAGGTGGGTTTGACAAAAACACCGAGCAGCTTTTGCAGATAAGGATTGGTAGACGGCAATAACCGTGTCAATTCTGAGCATAACGTCAATAAACTATCTTCTGATGGCCAGCTTTCTTTTCTCGGCTGAATGCGGTCATCAGTTTCATCTAGTGTTTTCAACATGACCTGATCAGCATGCAGAAAAGCCCAAAACTCAATATGCCGATACTGATGTTTCCATTGATCGATATTGGAAAATATGTCTTTTAACGGACACAACCGGATCTGTTCTTTTAATTTATAACGCGGCCGATTTTGCAGGGTGATTTTGGTGAGTATTCCGAGACTGCCCAGTGCTACCCGCCCTGCCTGAAAAATTTCCGTATTTTGCTGCTCATCACATTGCAATAATTCGCCATCTGCAGTCAGTAATTCAAAGCCTTGAACGAAAGCAGATAAACACGGCAAATCAATTCCCGTGCCATGCGTACCGGTCGAGACTGCACCCGCCAGACTTTGCTGATCAATATCGCCTTGATTGATCAAAGCCTGATTAAGAGGGGCTAGATATTCACCCAACTCATATAAACGCGTACCTGCCTGTACAGTACATTGAGCTGTCGCTTCATCTGCATCTATCACGCCTTTGAAATGATCCAGACGAATCAAGACCTCATCGGTTTTAGCTAGTGCACTGAATGAATGTCCTGCACCCACCACACGAATCTGCGCATGTGACTTCACCAGATTTTGCAATTCATTAATTTCTTTAGGCTCAAAAATTTGAGGAGAACTGTACTGGCTTCCTGACCAGTTGCGCCATTTTGCATCCGCCTGTTGTATTTTCATTATTATTCCTTGGCTGGGGCTATTTTTAACACCCATTTAGAGTAAAATACCTAAAAAGGCAAATATGGGAACCCATAGGTTCAAAAAAATCGGTGCTTAAAAATAATTTTATTAATATTCAGTTATTTAAATTTTTAAAATTATACATTCGCACTCGACTAAAGCATAACTGCAAGACTTCCAAGAATTGCATATCTTTTTTAACAGGATATGAAAAATAAATATAGAACGGAGTTTTACAATGGTTAAGGCATACGATGAATTACCGCGCACCCCTGCCAATTTTGTAGCGCTGTCACCTTTACGCTATCTCGATCGCGCAGCTTATATCTACCCGAATCAAAACGCGATCATTCATGGTAAGCGTCGTATTACTTGGCGTGAAAAATACAATCGTTGCCGTCAGTTTGCCCACCAGCTCCAGAATTTAGGCATCGGTAAAAATGATACCGTTTCAGTTTTACTGCCAAACGTACCTGCGATGATCGAAGCACACTTTGCTGTGCCAATGGCGGGTGCGGTACTGAATACCTTAAATACCCGTCTGGATGCTAAAACTTTGGCGTTCATGCTGGAACATGCTGAGACTAAAGTACTGCTGGTCGATCCAGAATTTTCTGCAGTTGCAACAGAAGCTTTGGCACTCGTTCCACAGCAGAACATTTATGTGATTGACGTGACTGATGAGGAATTCGAGGGTGAAAATACCCGTATCGGCCAGATTGAATATGAAGACTGGCTGGCTCAAGGCGATGCCAATTTTGAATGGCATTTACCGGATGATGAATGGAATGCGATTAGCCTGAACTACACTTCTGGAACCACAGGTAACCCGAAAGGCGTGGTTTACCATCACCGTGGCGCCTATATTAATGCAGCCAGTAATATCATTGCCTGTGGCATGATGCCACGTGCCACTTACTTATGGACCTTACCGCTATTCCACTGTAATGGCTGGTGCTTTGCCTGGACCATGGCAGCCAATGGCGGTACGAACGTCTGTTTACGTAAAGTTGATCCGGAACTGATCTTTAAACTCATTGCTGAACATAAAGTGGATTATTTCTGCGGTGCACCCATTGTGCTGTCGATGCTGATCAATACCCCTGAAGAGAAAAAGACCAAGTTTGATCATCGTGTCGAAGTGATGGTAGCCGGTGCTGCGCCTCCTGCTGCAATCATTGAGGGCATGCGCAATATCGGTATTAATGTGACTCACGTCTATGGCTTGACCGAGACCTATGGCCCTTCTGCGCTCTGTGCGTCTCAGGCAGGCTGGTCAGATCTGTCAATTCAGGAGCAGGCACAACTGCATTCTCGTCAAGGTGTACCATATCCACTGCAAGATGGCATGAAAGTGCTTGATCCTGACACCATGCAGGAAGTGCCACATGATGGTCAGACCATGGGTGAAATCATGTTCCGTGGCAACATCGTCATGAAAGGTTATTTAAAGAATCCGGAAGCAACTGCAGAAGCCTTTGCCGGTGGCTGGTTCCATACTGGCGATCTGGCAGTATGCCAACCTGATGGTTATGCAAAAATCACTGACCGCTCTAAAGATGTGATTATTTCGGGTGGTGAAAACATTTCATCGCTGGAAGTGGAAGAAGTGCTCTATCAGCATCCTGCTATTCTCACGGCAGCCGTGGTGGCAAAACCAGATCCTCGCTGGCAGGAAGTGCCATGTGCCTTTGTCGAACTGAAAGTAGGACAAACTGCCACAGCAGAAGAGATTATCGAATTCTGCAAGCAACATCTGGCGCGTTTTAAAGTACCTAAAGATGTGGTGATTACCGAGATTCCAAAAACTTCAACCGGGAAATTGCAGAAATTTATCCTGCGTGACTGGGCCAAAGAACGCTCAACGGGTGAATTTTCTTAATTTATTAAGACTGTAATATCTAGCTCCACTCCTGAATTTTATTTTTAATAGTGAAAAAAGAAAAATTTGGTGAGTGGGGTTTTTTTATATTCAGAATAAAGGCAATTAGTTTATTTAAGTGCTGATTAAGGTTCTTATCCTGAAAGATGCCTTACCAAATTAAAGATACAGAATGCGATCAATCAATGAGGTCCACATCTACGTGCTTATTTTTAGGCAATAAAAAACCCCAAGACTTAATATGCTTGGGGTTCTTCAGAATTTTGGTCCCGAGGGTCGGACTCGAACCGACACGTCATCTCTGACAGCGGATTTTGAGTCCGCCGCGTCTACCAATTTCACCACCTCGGGAGTGGATGACGGCTATATTACTCTGTTTCAAAAACTTGTCAACGCAGAAAAAACACATTTGCCTAATTTTAAAACAATTCTTATTTTTTTGTTTTATAATCGAGCAATTCCCGCCATAAAAAAGAAAAAAGTTTATACTAGCCGCAGTTTTTTTATCGTAAATTGTCATGCAACTTTCTGATTTTAGTTTCGATCTCCCTGATGAGCTGATTGCTCGCTATCCTCTTGAACAACGTAGTGCTTCTCGCCTGTTACACCTTGATGCACAAGGCCAATATCACGATCACCAGTTCACCGATATTCTGGATTTATTGAATGAAGGCGATTTGCTGGTTCTGAACGATACCAAAGTGATGAAAGCGCGCCTAAAAGGTAAACGTGCCTCTGGTGGTGCAGTTGAAGTACTGGTTGAGCGTATGATGGATCAGTTCATTGCGCACTGTCATATCAAAGCCAGTAATACACCCAAAGCCGGTGCAGAATTATTTATTGGTCCAGATGAAGTCAAAGTCACTGTTCAAGGCCGTCATGAAAATCTGTTTATTGTCGAGTTTTCTCAGCCGATTCTGGATGTGCTGGATAAATACGGCGCACTGCCAATTCCACCTTATTTCAACCGTGAAGCCGAAGAAATTGATACAGTTCGATATCAGACTGTTTTCAATGATCCAACAAAACTGGCCAGCGTTGCTGCTCCTACCGCTTCCCTGCACTTCGATGAAGAATTGCTGAAGAAACTGGAAGAAAAAGGCATTCAGAAAACCTTTGTGACCTTGCATGTCGGTGCAGGTACTTTCCTGCCGGTTCGTACCAATGATATCGAAAACCATATCATGCACAGTGAATGGTGTCAGGTGTCGGATGAATCCATGGAGCTGATCAAGGCCACCAAAGCACGCGGTAATAAAGTCATTGCTGTGGGTACGACCGCAACCCGTGCGACCGAAAGTGCGGCTCAGGCCAATGGTGGTGAACTGAAAGGCTGGACCGGTGATACTCAAATCTTCATCTATCCGGGTTATGAGTTCAAAGTGGTGGATCGATTGATCACCAACTTCCATTTACCAGAATCTACTCTGCTCATGCTGGTTTCGGCTCTATCTAACCGTGAAAACATTCTGAATGCTTACAAACACGCGGTTGAAAGCAAATACCGCTTCTTCAGTTATGGCGATGCCATGCTGATTGATCAAGCGCAGTAATCAGCAGGAACCGTCCCGATGCCGATCGAGTCTGTGCAGCACTCCATTCATATTCGACGTAAGAAAAATGAAGTGGTGTTTCGCAATATCGCACGGCTCTGGGATTTGGGTCGTCAGGCCAAAAGCCATCAGGAATTATTGGATGGCTTGCATCCATGGAACGGCCCAATTAGCTTAAAATTTGAAAATAATTTACCGCTTGCTCTGGCCGGAATCGGACTCTTTCTGATTGGCTGCATCTTTGTAGCGCCTGCCAATATCTGGATGCAAAGCGGTGTTTTCTTTGGATGCCTATTGGTATTCTGGGCTTATATCAGCTATGAACATCGCCAGCCACTAGATGAAGTCATTCGCTATCTGGAAGATGAGGCGCTCGCCAAAAAATACCAGCTGGCTTTTCAGAAACAGCCACAACATATTTCGATTCCACTCAATCCCCTACATTTTATTAGCCATTTAAAACGTCTGTTCCCGGTATTTAATCAAGGTTCTCTAAGTAATGAGATTTCACGCTATGCCAGCACTGTCTGGGAAGATGAAGATGGTCAACAACATCAGGTTCTGGTCTTTCAATATCATTATGTGCATGAAGTTCAGGTACGCAATAAGGAAGGCCAACCAGTCAAACTGACCCAGGTACATAAAGACCTTTGGGGGGTATTTGTTTTTGATGTTCAGATTCAGGGACTAGCCGTGACTACCTCCAGAAAGAAATTTCATTATCCGTATGCTCATCCCTGGCACAGCAGCGACATTCGCACCAATCAGAAATTAAACTTCTTTGGCAGTGATCCGATGCAAATGGCCAAAATGCTCACGCCTGGTTTTGTACTTCGACTAGCGGACTTTTTTGAACAGCGTCAGGGCGATTTATTGTTTCACCCGGAGAGCCATATGCTCTGTTATCTGGGACCACATGATTTATTTCAGGTATCCAGTAAACACCATAAAATTAACGATATTTCCACATTGCGTGGCCATCTCAGAACGTTTAAATTAATAGAATTGGAAAAGTTACATACTGATCTGACGCAATTTTTAAAATAATTATTTTTTCTGGGGACTACTTTTATGGGATTTTTTGTTTTTGTCATTATCCCGCTTCTGGTCATTATTGCCATTATCATGATTCGTAACAGCATTGTGCGTCATCATAACTCCACTATTCGTGCATGGTCCGATGTCGCCAGCTATGAGCGGCAAAAACTAAAAATCCTGGATGGTCTGCAACCTCTGGTTGAGCAATATTCCAGTTTTGAAAAAGGGACTTTAGAGAAAGTCACTGAACTGCGCCAGAACATTATGAACCTGAATATTCAGGATGCCGATATTGCCCAGTTACAGCGGGTTGAAAACCTGAATAAAGAACTGATGCGCAGCCTGAATGTGGTGATTGAAAACTACCCGGAACTGAAAGCTAATGACATTTATCTGAAAATGATGAATGAAATTGAAGAACAGAATGAAAATGTCGGCGCTGCAATTACCATCTACAACCGCAATGTTGAACTCTTCAATAATCAGATTCAGATTTTCCCGCACAATATTATCAATAACATGTTTCTCAGAAAGAAAGCAGTACGCCCTTTCCGTGACCAGACCGTGACTCAAAACTTTGACTATCGTCCGAACTTTCACTGAGAAAAATCATTACATTTTATAGTTTTTGATTTGCAATACATTGGCTTATGATGCAATAGCGAGAGATAAAGCAATACACTTATAAAAACCCAATAAAAAGAATAAAAAATCATGCTGGATTATTTAGAACACTTGCAACAGACGCTGGTCAAGGAATTTTATCAGCTGTATGACCGCTATCAGGATGATCACATCTATGCCTGTAGTTTGGTCTTTGATGAATTTTTGCTGCTGGATGATCTGGCGATTTCCACAGAACGTAGCATTTTTCAGGACCCTGAAGATTCACAGCAATATCTGGCAGAACGGGATCGCTGGAATGTACGAAAATGGCGCTATAGAACTCAAGCCTCTTCACAATCTGAACTCATGCCTTTTAAAACTTTGCTGGCAGAGTATTTTAAAACCCAACATAGTTTTGGCCATCCTGTCTTAGCTCAACAAAAACAGCTTCCTGCTACTCACTTGGATTTATTGCTAGAAACTTTTAAACAAGCCAAACGCAAATTATCTGAAGCTTATGGTCTGGATCTAGATTCGATTATTTTTTTCCTCAGCGTTCCGACCCAACCTGAATGTGAATACCAATCTGCACTTGAACTCAATTCCGACAGTCGCTTATTGCAGGACTTTTTAACTTCCCGACAAGCTCAGCCTTTGCCTGCATCCCATAAACGCTTCAAGCTTTCGCAAAGCGATAAAGATATCCTAATTGATCTGGAACAGATGCTGGCTATGGAGCCTTATGACTATTTGCAAGTGGCGCAGGATGCCTATTTACTGACGCTGGAATCTTATTTTGTCGACAGCAATATCTATATCCAGAAACTGATCCAGCATATTGCTGCCATGGCGGCTGAACCTGACGGCAGCTGTGCTTTGAGCCGGGAAGAAATCATGCAGCGTTTACAGCAGTTTTCTGCAAACTCACCTCTTTCACTTGATCTTTCCTTTATTCATCGATAAATAAAATTACAGAGTGAATTCTCTACAATGCTGGCGTTTAAGGTCAGAATCAAGGAAAATAGCGCCCTTTAATTCGCATTAGTAATCAGCGAACTGTTTTTTCGCCTTGATTTGGAACTCTTATGAAGTTTGAAAAATTAGGTCAGTCGGGTCGTGCCCGTCGTGGTCGTTTAACGCTTGAACATGGCGTAGTAGAGACACCTGTCTTTATGCCAGTTGGTACTTATGGCACGGTTAAAGGCATGTTGCCACGTGATGTTGAAGGCATTAAAGCGCAGATTATCCTCGGTAATACCTTCCACCTGTACCTGCGCCCGGGTCTTGAAGTCATCAAGCAGCATGGTGGCCTGCACGGTTTCATGAAATGGGATAAACCGATTCTGACTGACTCAGGCGGCTTCCAGGTCTTTAGTCTGGGTGCAATGCGCAAGATTGAAGAAAAAGGCGTGACCTTCCGCTCCCCGATCGATGGTTCAAAAGTTTTCCTTTCACCTGAAATTTCGATGGAAATTCAGCATACGCTGAACTCCGATATCGTGATGATTTTTGATGAATGTACGCCTTATCCAGCGACCCATGAAGAAGCGCAAAAATCTTTGCAGCTGTCTTTACGTTGGGCTGAGCGCTGCAAGAAGCATCATCATGACGAACTCAACAATAAAAATGCCCTGTTCGGGATTATTCAGGGCGGGATGTATGAAGACCTGCGTGATGAATCCTTAAAAGGCCTGCTTGAGATTGACTTCGACGGTTATGCGATTGGCGGTCTGTCCGTTGGCGAACCGAAAGAAGAAATGATCAAGGTACTGGATTATCTTCCGAACAAAATGCCGGAAAATAAACCGCGTTACCTGATGGGTGTCGGCAAACCGGAAGATATCGTTGAAGGCATCCGTCGTGGTGTAGACATGTTCGACTGCGTCATGCCAACCCGAAATGCACGTAACGGTCATTATTTCGTGACTGATGGTCTGGTGCGTATCCGTAATAGCCAATACCGTCATGATCAAAGCCCGCTTGATCCACATTGCGATTGTTATACCTGTCAGAACTTTACCCGCGCTTATCTGTTCCATTTAGAGAAATGTGGAGAAATGCTGGGTTCTATGCTCGGTACCATCCATAACCTGCGTTATTACCAGCGTTTTACCGAAGATATCCGCAATGCGCTGGATAACGGAACTTTTGATGAATTTGTTCAGGACTTTTACGCTCGTCGTGGCCTGGAAGTTCCACCTTGTCCACAAGATTAATCTTTCAGCATTTGCGCTGAGGAAAAAGACAGGGTAAATTGCAAGAATATGTCAATTTATTATCAAGTTGATCACCAGTTTTTTATTTTAGGAAAATGAAATGAGCCTATTTATTTCGACTGCTCACGCTGCAGGTGAAGCTGCACAACAACCAAGCTTGATGGCTAACCTTTTGATGATTGCGGTTTTTGTTGCAATCTTCTATTTCTTGATCTGGCGCCCTCAATCAAAACGTGCCAAAGAGCACCGTGCTCTGGTTGACAGCCTTGGCGTAGGCAGCGAAGTCGTTTTTGCAGGCGGCTTAATGGGCAAAATCACTAAAATTGAAGGTGATTTCGCAGTGGTTGAGTTGAGCCGCGGTGTAGAAGTCAAAGTTCAACGCGCGAGTGTGATCTCAGTTCTGCCTGAAGGCACTTTAAATAACATTTAATCAAAATTAGTCGTGCTCCCCGCACGACTTTTTCATTTTAAGAAGAAAACGAATGCGTTACCCAGCATGGAAATATGTGCTGATCCTGGTTGTCCTGGTGGTCAGTACTTTATATGCCCTGCCAAGTTTGTATCCAGATGAACCTGCTGTACAGATTTCGGGTGCCAAAGCCGGTACTCAGATTGACGCAGGCATCGTACAAAAAGCAGAGCAGATTTTAACAACTGAAAATATTGCAACTCACGACAATAGCTTTAGTAATAACGCTGCTTTATTACGTGTAAATTCAAGTGAAGCACAGCTGAAAGCCAAAGAAGCTTTACGCCGTGGTTTAGGTGATGAATACGTCGTAGCACTTAACCTTGCTCCAACCACCCCAGAATGGCTACAGAAACTTGGTGCCAAACCAATGAAACTGGGTCTGGACTTACGTGGTGGTGTTCACTTCCTGCTCGAAGTGGATATGGAAAAGGCGATTGCACAGCGCATGGACACCTCTGCAACTGACCTGCGCCGTCAGCTGCGTGATAACAACCTGAAATTCAACAGTCTGAATTTAAGCAATAACACCATTGTTGTGCAGTTTGCCAATAATGATGATCGTGCTGCCGTCATGGATTTCTTGCGCCGTAATGGCAATGAATTCAACCAGCAGGCAGTGGCGACTGAAACCGGTTCGACTTTACGCCTCAACTATACCGATACGCGTAAGCAAGAAATCGAATCTTATGCGGTGAACCAGAACTTGACTACTTTACGTAACCGTATTAACGAGTTAGGTGTGGCTGAAGCATTGGTACAAACCCAAGGCAGTAACCGTATTGTGGTTGAACTACCGGGTGTACAGGATACCGCAGAAGCAAAACGTGTCTTAGGTCGTACGGCGAACCTGGAATTCCGTCTGGTTTCTGATCTGAATGATCAATATATCGATCCTTATACTGGCCAATTAAGTGGTACAGCTCCAGCAGGAACTCAGGCGTTTGCTTATGAATCTCTGGACAGTGGTCGTCAGTTATTGCTGAACCGTAACCGTATTTTGACCGGTGAACGCGTACAAAATGCATCTTCTGGCTTTAGTCAGGATACTGGCGGTGCTGAAGTTAATATTACTTTGGACAGCGCTGGCGGTAAATTGATGGCAGATGCCACACGTAATGCCGTAGGCAAACGTATGGCGGTACTGTTCATCGAGAACAAGCAAAAGATCAGCTATGTTGAAGATCCGGCAACTGGTGCACAAACTGAAGTGCGTACACCATATACCGAATCTGTGGTAATTAACGCTGCAACCATTCAGGCAGTATTGGGTTCTCAATTCCGTATTACCGGTCTGGACTCACCTCAGGAAGCTTCTGAGCTTGCCCTGATGCTACGTGCCGGCGCTCTGGCTGCGCCAATGTACTTCGTTGAAGAACGTGTGATTGGTCCAAGTCTGGGTCAGGAAAATATTGATAAAGGCGTACTCTCTACTCAAATCGGCTTCATTCTGGTAGCAATCTGGATGGTCGTATTCTTCCGTCTATTCGGTGTCATTGCCAACTTCGCACTGGTTGTTAACCTGGCGATGATTCTGACAGTGATGTCATGGATTGGCGCTTCCCTCACCCTGCCGGGTATTGCCGGTATCGTGATTACTATCGGTATGGCGGTCGATGCCAACGTACTGATCTGTGAGCGGATACGGGAAGAAATGAAATGGGGCGCCTCGCCGAAACAGGCAATTGTGGCCGGTTATGATCGGGCCTATAACACCATTTTCGACTCGAACTTAACTACCTTCCTGGTAGCGTTCATTCTGTTCGCAATTGGTACTGGTCCGATCAAAGGCTTTGCTGTCACCCTGATGATTGGTATTGTCTGCTCGATGTTTACGGCGATTACGGTAACCCGTGCGATCGTACAGATCATCTATGGCAAAAAACGTAACTTGAAAAAGTTGAGCATTTAGGAGATCGATGATGACTGAAAATACTCAACTGAATCAAAAACAGTATGGTCGTCCTGAAGACGAACGTATCATTCCGTTTATGAAGATTGCATTGCCTGCGGCAGTGTTCTCTATCATCCTGACGGTTGCCAGCATCTTCTTTATTGCGACTAAAGGCTTGAACCTCGGTCTGGACTTTACCGGTGGTGTATCAGCAGAGCTGAACTATACCAATCCGGTAAAACCTGATGATGTAACTCAGGCACTCAGCAAAGCTGGCTTTGATGATGCTGTCGTGCAGACGCTGGGCGCGGAACGTGACCTGATGGTACGTATGCCGGTTCAGGAAGATATTGAAGCAGAAGACCTTACCAAAGCCGTTACTGCAGCAGTTCAGCTGCCAGGCAATGCGGCTCAGGTACCTAAGGTCGATGTAGTCGGTGGACAGGTCGGTAATGAGCTGTATGTACGTTCTGCGGGTGCAGTTGCTCTTGCCCTCTTGCTGATGCTGGTCTATGTCACTATCCGCTTTGAGTTCAAACTGGCGATGGGTGCGGTACTGTCATTGTTCCACGATATCGTGGTGACGATTGGTATTTTTGCCATGATGCAGTGGCCATTTGACCTTACAGTTCTGGCTGCACTACTGGCGATCATCGGTTTCTCACTCAACGATAATATCGTGGTCTCTGACCGTATCCGTGAGAACTTCCGTAAGATCCGGGGTGCCGAACCTGTTGAAATTATCAATATTGCCTTGACTGAAACCTTACGCCGTACCATTCATACTTCTATGACATTATTACTGGTTGTAGTTGCCATGATGATCATGGGCGGTGCTGGTCTGAAATGGTTCTCGATTGCGATGTTTGTAGGTGTCTTTGTCGGTACCTATTCTTCGATCTATATCGGTACAGCCTTCGCCCTATGGCGTGGTCTGAATCGTCAGGACTTTATTGTTCAGGTGAAACCAGAATTTGAGGACGAAAATCAGCTTCCATAAGCTGCCCGTTTTCGATTTCACTATTCAGCCCATCTTATGATGGGCTGAATTTTTTCTGGTCTAAGAAAATTGAATGCTGAGGCACTATGGCAATCACAGGATGGATTTTAGCTACATCAGACTTTTGGAAACTGACCTTGCGGCTTTCATCCAGACTTTGGATCTGATAGCTGTCCTGGTTTTCCGACATCAGCTCCACAATGAGTTGCAGTCCATTAATTAAATAAAGACACGCTAAGCCAGATGACTGTAATACAGCTTGCGCATCACAGACCAACCACCAGCCTGCTTTTAGGCTCGGAAAATAATATTGTCCTGTGACCTGAATGGCATAATGCTGAAGCTCCAATTTAAGCCATGGTAAAAGTCTTTCTGCCGAATCTATAGTTTTCATTTTAAAGGCTTGCTGCTCAACAACCTGCATCTGGAACAAAGTTATTTTTACAGGACTAGATGCCACTTCAATGACAGGTGCTTCAGCACGATCCAATATTAAACATTCCAAACCCAGTTGCTGTTCAAGTTCTCGTGCAGCCTTTTCTCCAATCTGGCGCTTACTGTTCAATAGCTGGGTAATATAGGCTGCAGACAGACCAAAGTGCTCGCAAATCTCTTTGCCATTGTTAAACTGCTGGCTATCAATCAACTGATCAATCACTTTGGCTAGATTATTTCGTCTCAGTTCAAATATTTCCGTGGCACTCATGTTATTTGCTCTTCTCCCTCTTAAGCACACCTTATAACAAAAAAGCCCGCAATTGAATTGCGGGCTTTTCTAATCGTGCCTAAAAAGAATCAGTTGCCTTGTACCAGACGACGGGCACTTATAATTCCCGGCTGCTGTTCAAGACGGGCCAATAGTTTGGAAAGTTGAGCCAGACCTTTAACTTCGATCAACAGCTTCATATTGGCAATACCATCTGCTTCAGAAATAGTATTTACCTGACGGATATTGATCTGATCCGAGAAAATCACCTGAGTCAGATCTTTGAGCAGACCACGACGGTCATAGGCTTCCACCACGATCTGTACACTTTGGCCACGAGTCGGCTGCATTTCCCAGTCGGCTTCTACTGCACGTTCCGGTTCTTGCGAGATCATGCGTACATAATCCGGACAAGCTACCTTATGGATGCTTACACCGCGATTCAGCGTAATATAACCCGCTATCGATTCACCATGCACCGGCTGACAGCACTGGGCTACATGCAGTTCGACGTTATCCAGACCATCAATCAGAATACCATGTGCAGATAAGGTATGGCTGGCACGCGGATTCAAGGCTGGTTTCAGCACCAGTTCAGGCTCATCCTGATCCAGATGCATATGACGGTTCACCTGATTGATCAGGGCATGCAGGCTGATATCACCATTCACCAGACCAATCAGAATGTCTTCGCCACTCTTCACATTGAAATGGTTGCAATAATCACCCAGATCAATTGATTTTGGATGAATTGCCAGACGTGCCAATTCTTTATTCAGAATTTCACGACCCACTTCCAGGTTCTTACTGCGATCCTGCTGACGGAACCAATGACGTAACTTGTCACGGGCACGGGCAGTCTTGATATAACCCAGTGAATTAACCAACCAGTCCCGATTCGGTTCACGGTCTTTCTTGGTCAGAATCTCAACCTGTTCACCGGTTTTCAAGGCATAGGTTAAAGGTACATAGCGCTGGTTGACCCGGGCCGCATAGCACTTGTTGCCGACTTCCGTATGCACATGATAGGCAAAGTCGAGTACGGTTGAACCCCGTGGTAACTCTTTAATATCACCATCACGGCTGAACACATAGATTTTTTCGAAGCCTTCAAAATCTTGAATATGCTCAAAATTTTCAACTTCCTCTTCTTCATCTTTATGTGCACTGGCTTCATTGCGTTCTTGATAATGCTCAATCACTGCACGCAAGGAATGCAGACGATGATTAAAGGAAGTATCGGTATTTTTCGAGCCTTCCTTATAGTTAAAGTGCGAGCATACGCCAAGCTCGGCCTCTTCATGCATCGTATAAGTACGAATCTGCACTTCAAGTGACTTGTTTTCCGCAATCACAGCTGTGTGCAAAGAACGATAGCCATTGGCTTTCGGATTGGTAATATAGTCATCAAACTGATGCGGAATATGTCGCCACAATTGATGTACGATCCCGAGCGTGTGATAACACTCAGGCACGCTTTTCACCAGTACACGCAGCGCACGGATGTCATACAGCTGGTCGAAGCTCAGGCTTTTGCTTTTCATTTTCCGATAGATCGAATAAATGTGCTTTACCCGGCCATTAATTTCAGCTTCAATGCCGTATTCTGCCAGCTCTTCACGCAATTTATCAATCACAAACTGAATATATTGTTCACGTTCCAGACGCTTTTCATTCAGCAGAGAGGCAATTTCTTTATAGCGTTCCGGCGCCAGATAGCGGAAGGCCAGATCTTCGAGCTCCCATTTCAGCTGGGCAATCCCGAGACGATGCGCTAAAGGAGAATAAATGGTGAGGATTTCTCGTGCGACCCGTTCTTGCCGTTCACGTGAAGAATTGGCCAGCTCACGCAGTGCATAGGTACGTTCTGCCAGCTTGATTAACACGACGCGGACATCTTCTGTCACTGAAATCAGCATCTTGTAAATGCCAGACAGATGTTCACGCTGGTTATTATTAAAATGGTCTTCCAGGCGTTTATTTTTTTCAATCAGCTCAGACAGCTTACCCATGGACAGCGTGCCTTTGACCAGACTGTAGACCTGTTCACCGAATTTTTCCTGCACTTCTGTCAATGGCATAACGCCTTCACGTACTGCGCGGTAAAGCATGGCAGCAGACAAGGTATCTTCATCGACATAGAGATGCGCGAGAATATCCGCCATTTCAATACCGGTATAGAAGGTATTAGAGCGATGCTGAACCGTACTTTGTAGCTCTTTTTCTAAGGTTAAACGGGCAACTTCTTCGAGCTGCTTCAGGGGAGCCCCGTCTAATATGCCACGAACCCGATCTAACCATTCAGTCAGATCCTGCTGTGCTTGTTCGGCATGTTCTACAGTCGCCTCCTGTGACAACTCATTGAGCCGCCCAGGCAGTTGCTCACGTACTGTGACCATACCCTTCTCCTACTTTTAGATACATCATCTCTTTGATCGTTTATTTAATTTTCTTTTTCGAACAAGGCAATCGACTCGACATGTCCGGTATGCGTAAACATATCCATCACACCGGCTTTGGTTAGTTGATAACCCTGTTGTATCAGTAGCCCTGCATCTCTTGCAAGCGTAGCAGGATTACATGACACATAAACGATTCTTTTGGCACCAAACTGAGGAATATAATGCATGACTTCTTCTGCTCCAGCACGTGGCGGGTCGATTAATAATGCATCAAATCCTTGATTTGCCCAAGACTGGTGCGAAAAATCTTTGGTTAAATCTTGTGAATAGAACGAAACTTGTGCAATACCATTATTGTTAGCATTTTCCGCACCGCGTTGCACCATTTCCTCACTTCCCTCAACCGCAACCACCTGACCAGACGCACCAACACAGCGCGCCAGTGGCAAAGAAAAGTTTCCTAATCCACAAAACAGATCCAGAACGCGTTCGCCCTGCTGTAATTGAAGCAAATCACATGCCAAGCGCACCATTTGCGGATTGATCGTTGAATTGACCTGAGTGAAGTCCAATGGATTAAAACCGAATTCCACATCAAAGTCATCAAGACCATAGTGTAAGCGTGCTGCCTGTTCAGGCTCATCAATCCGCTTCAAATAATCTTGGCCTGCAGGCTGCAAATAAAGCTGCCAACCTTTCTCTAACGTAAATTGGCGCAATCGGTTGACATCTGTTACCGATAATTCTGCGGTTTCACGAATGAGCAACGCAATGTCATGATCACCCATAGCCAATTCTATATGACCAATATCTGCCTGACCATCGAGACTTTGGAGCAATTGTTTAAGACGTGTAACCGATCCAAACTCGCGATCCAGAATCATGCAACGGTCAATCGAAGTCAGTTTGTTGGACTGGTTTTCACGAAAACCGACCACCAGCTTGTCTTTTTGAGGCAGATAACGCACCCCAATCCGGGCTTTACGACGGTAATCTTCACGTTGTGAACGTAGCGGTGGCAACCATTCTTCAGGCTGGATCCCGGCAAAATGCTGCAAATGTGATTTCAGAACATTCTGCTTAAGTTCAATTTGGGCATCGGGATGGATATGCTGCATATTACAGCCACCGCATACGCCAAAATGCGGACACACAGGTTTGACCCTGATCTCGGAAGCCTCACTGAGCAATTCAAGGCTATCCGCCTCTTCCAGTTTTTTGACTTCACGGGTAATGCGGGCACGAACGGTTTCACCCGGCAAGGCATAACGGATAAAGACTTTCTTGCCATGCTTTTCAAGCGGATGATCCAGATGTGAACCATAGTGAGCGATGCCACGTCCTTCATGTGAGAGTGATTCAACCTGAAAAATATACTCGGATTGCGGTGCTGGACGTGGTTGTGCTCGACGTTTCATGAAAACCTAGGATGTGGAGATGGGAAAATCAAAACGGGTGAATTCAGTTCTTTGTGAGGTTTCACGCCAGACTGATAAAAAATCTGCATGTTGCGGCTGGGTATACAGATATTGAATCGTACTCTGCACCAGATGCTGATAATCAGGCAACATCAACTGGCCTTTTAGCAACAGCCAGCGAATATAAACCAACCAGGTATTGAGCACATCACCTTCGCAATAGCTGGTGAGTTCGCTCCATTGCTGGTTACGTACATATTCCGGTACATGATAGCCACCATCGCCACGCTTGCCTGGATAACCCAGTAAATGAGCAACATCATCCAGTTTCTGAAAATGACGAGCATGAAACATGGCCATGACATCCATCAAATCGACGTGACGCTGATGGTAACGATTCTGGTAGTTATTATAACGCTTTTGCGTATCAATTTCGCCCTGATCGAACAGACTTGGGGCAGATAAACCATGATACATGGCCCGATAAAGAATAACCGGCAGGTCAAATTGTGAGCCATTCCAACTGACTAGCGTCGGATGACGCTTGTCAAAAATGGATAAGAATTTTTTTAAAATTTCTGCTTCACTGTATTGTTCACGGCTGAAAGAAAACAGGCGCATACCCTGTTCATCCATCCATAAACCGGAAATACAGACAATTTCATGCAAAGGCAGACGCTGAAAGTCCGAGCCTGATTCCTGACGGCGTAACTTGGTCAGGGCCTGATCCAGATCAGCCTCGGGCAGATCCAGACCAAACAGATGCGCGCCTGATTTAAGATCGGTTTGGGTTTCAATATCGAAAGTTAAAACAGGCAGGCGCATAAAAGATTTCTCAAAAATTATTCAGGGTCTTGTACAGAGAACAAGCCTGTAGACAGGTAACGGTCACCACGGTCACAGATGATACATACAATCACTGCATCCGGATTTTCTTCTGCAAGCTTGATCGATGCCCAAACTGCACCGCCAGAAGATGTACCGGCACTGATGCCTTCTTTTTGCGCCAATTTACGCATGGTGCGTTCCGCTTCAATCTGTGGAATATCGATAATACGGTCGATACGGCTACGATCAAAAATCGTTGGCAAATATTCTTCTGGCCAGCGACGGATACCGGCAATGCTAGAACCATCAGATGGCTGTAGGCCCACAATCTGAATATCCGGATTCATTTCTTTCAGATATTTAGATACGCCCATGATTGTACCTGTAGTACCCATTGAGCTGACAAAGTGCGTAATCTTGCCGCCAGTTTGCTGCCAGATTTCAGGACCAGTGGTCAGATAATGTGCTTCGACATTGTCCGGGTTACCAAACTGGTTTAACACCAGACCTTTACCTTCAGCCTGCATTTGCAAGGCCAGATCACGCGCACCTTCCATGCCCTGCTCTTTGGTCACTTCAATCAGTTCAGCACCATAAGCACGCATTGCGTCCTTACGTTCCTGACTCATGTTATTCGGCATAATCAGCTGCATCTTGTAACCACGCATGGCCGCAACCATCGCCAATGCAATCCCTGTATTTCCGCTGGTCGCCTCAATCAAGGTATCACCCGGTTTGATCTGTCCGCGCTTTTCCGCCTGCATGATCATGTTATACGCTGGACGGTCCTTGACCGAGCCTGCCGGATTATTTCCTTCGAGTTTTGCGAGTACTGTGGCTTGAGTGTGACTAGCCAGACGCTGCAAACGCACCAGTGGCGTTTTGCCTACATAATGGTCCAGTAAAAATTCGTCTGCTTGAAAATCAGGGGTGGTATTACTCATTATTTGCACCTATATCGAGGTGCGGCTATTGTATGAAAAAATGCATTTCCCTGCACCCATTTATAGCAGTGCTTTTGCATAAAACTGTATAAATCACAATCGGCATGGCCAATTCATCCCGTTTTAGCTTGATAAAACTCCTCAATCGTGACAGTGACTTAGCTCACTTCTCCCCCTGAAAAGATTTGCTTAAACACCCATAATGACTGTTCAGCGCAATGGTTCTTATTTTCTGCGTTAATCTGGAGCTTTAGAAAAATAATGCTGAAATTTTAACAGTAGATTTAAAGCATGCTAATATGCAAAGCATAAGGAAAATACTGCTTGAATCATGTCAAATATCAACAAAAAGCTGTTTAAACGCCTACACTTAAATCATGCTTATGGACAGCTGATTGCACTGATTTTTGTACCCATTACTATTCTGGCCTGTGTCGGCGCTGCTCTGGTCATCTCGGAAACTTCCAATGCCGCACGTGCCCAGCAAAAGCAGATGGCCATTGCGATTCTGACCCGTTTTCAGGCCACTTCTGAATATGCGCTGGACATTTTGAGCCTTTATCCATGGCAATATGAACAAGCTCATGACGCCATGCAAAATATGCTGAATGAAAAGCATCTGGTTCGTGCGGCTATTCTGGATGAAAATGGTAAAAGTAAACTCGGTATTGGGTTTCAGGAACAGGCGCCTTGGCCGGACTTTAAAAAAGACGGCAATTTTGTTGGCCCGATCTTAGATAAAAACAATCATATTTATGCAGTCAAAGTAAATGAAAATGGCATGAATGCAGGCTGGCTGGCGATCGAACTGGACAATCAGCCCTTAGAAATTGCCCGCTACCGGGTCCTGATCGTTTTGATTGCGACCGGCTTATTGACCTTATTGCTCTTGTTGTTATGTCTGAATTTCTATTCTCGTCGCTGGATTGCACCGATGTATGAAATTCGCATGCAGCTGCAACGCCTGAATGCCGACACCCTAGATCAGCATATGGTGATTAACAGTACCGGTGAATTGCGTCTTTTGCAGCGTGATATTGCCAATGTGGTGAAACGTCTGCATTTCAGTTTTCTGGAATTGCGCGAGCATACCGAACAGACTGAAGATGATTTGCGCCGTACTCTAGATACTTTAGAAGTTCAAAATATTACTTATCGTCAGGCACGTGATCAGGCGATTTCGGCCAACCAGGCCAAGTCGGTGTTTCTGGCCAATATTTCCCATGAATTACGCACACCCTTAAATAGTATTGATGGTTTTATTCACCTGCTGCTGCGTCAAGGCAATCTTAGCAATGAGCAAAGCCTGTATTTACAGACCATCCGCAAATCTTCTGCGCATCTGCTGGCCCTAATCAATGATGTACTGGATTTCTCCAAGATCGATGCCGGCAAACTGGAACTGGAAACCGCACCTTTTGATCTGGAAGAAGCCATTTTCGATGTGATGGACATGCTCTCACCACTGGCTGCACAGAAGCATATCGATATGGCGTTCTACTTTGCAGACAATGTGCCAAAACATGTGATTGGTGATGTACTACGCTTCAAGCAGATTCTGACCAACCTGATTTCCAATGCGATCAAGTTTACTCCAGATGGCGAAATCATTGTTCGGGCACGCATGGAGCATGATGATATCGGACAATGTCTGCTGCATTTTAGCGTTCAGGACAGCGGCATTGGCCTGAGCGGAACTGACCGCAAGAAACTGTTTGAATCGTTCTCGCAAGGCGATACCTCGGTCACCCGCCAATTCGGTGGTACAGGTCTAGGACTGGCCATTTCTAAACAGCTGGTTCACCTGATGCATGGTCAAATCGGCTTTGAAGATAACCAGGAACGCGCTCCAACAGAAAAAGGCTCAACCTTCTGGTTTACCGCCCAATTCCCGGTGGATGAAGATATTGTTCATGAACATCCGGACTTCAGTGATCTGACCGTTGTGTCTTATCTTGCCCATCCGGCAACAGCGAATGTTTTGAGACATTATCTGGAAAATTATCGCGTCAAACATATTGAGTCGACGTCCATTCTGGATCTGTTCAGTCGTCTGAACCATTTACAAAATATCGAGAATACCTGGCTGATTGTCGACCATAGTGGCGATAGCCAGGCTCTACTGACAGAGATTCGCTCTCGCTATCAGGGACATCTGGCTGTGTATGGTTATCAGATGCAGCTTGATCCGAACATGCTGAATGACCATCGTGCCCGTGCCCTGCATCAGCCCCTGAGTCGTAGTGCCCTGATTCAGCTACTCGGCAATCAACCCGTCTTCGATCAGGAACAGCATGAAGACTTTAATGGTCAGGGACTGCATATTCTGGCTGTTGATGACCATCTGCCGAACCTGATTGTTCTAGAAGCCTTACTGGCCGAACTGAATGTCACCACAACCAAAGCCATTAGCGGACAGGAAGCGATTGATATCATTCAGAGTCGTTATGAACAGGGCCTGCCATCTTTTGATCTGGTGTTTATGGATATCCAGATGCCAGTGATGTCCGGTATCGATACCACCCGTGCAATCCGTTCACTGGAATCAACTTTTGAAAATCATCAGCGTCTGCCGATTATTGCCCTGACGGCACATGCCCTTTCCGATGAGAAACAGAAACTGCTACAAAATGGTATGGATGATTATGTCACTAAGCCTATTCAGATTGATCAGATCGTGCAGATCCTGACGCATTGGACGACTGAGAGTTTTAAAAAGATTCCGGTGCTGGAACGTGCCAATGTCATTGATGCGCTAGATCCGAATATTCTGGACTGGCAGCAAAGCCTGCAACTGGCGGCCAATAAAGAAGATCTGGCCGTCGATCTGCTCAGCATGCTGGTCGACAGTTTTGAAAAAGAGCTGGATGAAATTGAGCAATTAATTGAGCTGGAAGATTTTCCGCAGCTGGAACATGTTTTGCACCGTCTCTATGGGGCTACTCGTTATGTCGGCACACCGACTCTGCAAAAAGTTACCGGAAGTTTTGAGCAGTTTGTCTCGACCTTGCGTAAGGAACGCCGTAAGGCCGATGACAGTTTTGTTCAGGAAGTACTGAAATATCTGGATGAACTGAAAGCAGTGATTGAGCAGGTAGAACAGGCAGCTCAGCAAATTTTAAACAAGCATAGTGGTTAAAAAATTACTGTTTTAATCACTCATATCTGTATGACTGCGCTGTCATGCAAGCACAGATCGCTCATGCTATGCTCGCTTACAGAAAAATTAAGGATGAATACCATGTCACTTGTGCGCTTTGAAAAAAATAATGGAATTGCCACGGTTACTATCAGCCGTCCAGACAAACGTAATGCCATGAGCTTTGCCCTGCTGCGTGAACTGGTGCAGATTGCGAACCGGATTAAAAAAGACAAGTCGGTGCGGTGTGTCATTTTAACCGGTGAAGCGCAAGTCTTTAGTGCCGGTATTGACTTGGCCGATTTAAATAATCCTAAAAATCGGGCCTATGCGGCCTGGGAACTGATTCGTCCTGGACAGAGCTTATTTCAGAAAGCTTTTCTGGTCTGGCAGGAACTGCCTGTACCCGTCATTGCAGCCATTGAAGGTTTCTGCTTTGGTGCAGGTATGCAACTTGCGTTGGCTGCGGATATCCGGATCGCGCATCCTGCGACCAAAATGTCAATTATGGAAACTCGTTGGGGTCTAGTACCAGACATGGGGCTAACGCGTTCACTCAAAGGTCTGATTGGGATTGATCTGGCCAAAGAGCTGACCTTAACCGCACGTATTTTTGAAGGTGCCTATGCCAAAGAAATTGGCCTGATCACCCATGTTGATGAACAGCCATTAGCAAAAGCACAAGCTTTGGCTGAAGAAATGTTACAACGCTCTCCAGATGCCTTGATGGCCTCTAAATTTGTGCTGGATGCGATGGAGCACAAACCCAACAAGTCATTGCGTATGGAAAAAATCTGGCAGCTTAAACTGTTACTCGGTAAAAACAGTCAACTGGCACGCAAGAAGGATAAAAATCCGGACGTGCAGTTTGTGCCACGTCAATATCGATAATTATGACTGAAGCAAAATCAAAAGATGAGAGATAAAATGCAATTCGATCATGATAGCAAAATTGCCTTTTTAGGTATGGGACTCATGGGCAGTCGTATGGCAACCCGCTTGCTAAAAGCAGGTTTTCAAGTTGCAGTCTGGAACCGTACGGCCAGTGCCTGCGATCCTTTGTTTGCTCTTGGAGCCACTCCGCTATCTCTAGATCAAATTGCAAATTATCCGGTTATTCTGACTTGTCTGGCAGATGATGCCGCAGTGCAATCGGTCTTTGAGCAGATTCAGCCCAATCTGGTGGCTGGACAGGTTATTGTCGATTTTTCCAGTCTTTCCGTACATCAAACCAAAACTCTAGCTGAACAGGCCCGAGCTAAACAAGCGATCTGGATTGACTCTCCTGTGTCTGGCGGTACAGCCGGTGCAGAACAAGGCACGCTAGTCATCTTCGCTGGTGGTGATACAGAAACTATTACCGCACTTGATCCCATCTATACCGTGCTTTCACAACGTGTTACTCGTATGGGGGATACGGGAACCGGTCAGGCGACTAAAATCTGTAATCAGCTGATTGTGGCAGCGAATAGCACCTTGATTGCTGAAGCAGTAGCTTTGGCTGATCGTGCCGGTGTAGATACTGCCCTGCTTGCACCAGCATTAGCCGGTGGTTTTGCTGACTCCAAGCCTTTTCAGATTCTGGCCCCACGTATGGCCAGCCAGACGTTTGAACCCGTGCAATGGAAAGTGCAGACACTGTCGAAAGACCTGAACAATGCGGTGCAACTGGCTGCTACTTTATCTTTGGATATCCCTGTGGCAAGCCAGGCCCTGTCTCAGCTCAAAGCCCATCAGCAAGACGGATTTGCTGAGGCCGATCTGGCTACTGTAATCAAGCACGTAGACCATTAAATATTTCATTTCAATATTCTGCCTTGAGCAAGGAAAAGCCCATGACCAAACTCGCCGTTAACCTCTCCATGATTTTTACGGAAGTACCGCTGTTAGAACGTTTTGCCTTGGCTCATGCGCACGGTTTTAAACATGTGGAAATCCAGTTCCCCTATGAACTGAGTATTGAGCAGATTCAGCAGCAGCTTCAGTTGCATGATCTGGATATCTGCCTGATTAATGTGCCTGCCGGTGATCTGATGCAAGGTGGACACGGTCTTGCTGGTATCCCTGGACAGGAAATCGAGTTTCGTCATGCCGTAGAGCAAGCCATTCAATATGCGACTGCTCTGAATGTGCCGAGTGTTAATATTCTGGCCGGCAAACAGCCACTGTATTGTGATCTGCTTCCTTGCCTGAACACCTTGGCGAGTAATCTAAAAATTGCCTGCTCCATGCTCTCTGATTATCAGATTCAGCCGGTCTTTGAAATGATCAACGGTCAGGACATGCCACGCTTCCTGATTCAGAATGTGGCTCAAGCTCAGGAGATGCTGGAAGCTGTCAATCATCCTGCCTTAAAAATGCAATATGACTGTTATCATATGGCCATGATGGGTGAAGATGTACTTGAAGCCTTAAAAGAAAATATTGCAGAGATTGGTCATATCCAGTTTGCAGACTGCCCGGGGCGTCATCAACCCAATACCGCTTCCATTCCATATTATGAGATTTTTCAATGGTTAGAGAATAGCCAATACAATGGTTATGTCGCAGCCGAATATAAGCCTCTGGGAACTTCGGGAGAGTCCTTTGGCTGGAAAGAACAGTTCTTCCCGGAGTATGACTAAAGCGATGGAAGGTACATTTGAAATTTTGGGCTAAAACCGCTATATTAGATCATGCATAATTGTTAGGAAATTATACTCCCTATGAATTTAGAACCATCGCCCAGCGCTTCTAATTCTCACGATCACACTATGAATTCTCATGCACAAGCAGTAAACGCATGCTTAAAAGTTGTACATGCAGCCCTTGAAGATGTAAAGGCTAAAGAAGTTGTTCAGCTTGATGTTGCTAGCATCAGTAACGTGGCAGATGCCATGGTGATTGCAAGCGGTACATCAACCCGTCATATCAAATCACTTGCAGACAATGTTGCTGAAGAAGCACGTAAAGCAGGTTTCCGTCCGCTTGGTATCGAAGGCGAACGTGATGCAGAATGGATCCTGATTGATCTAGGTTTTGTTGTAGTGCACTGCATGCTGCCTACAGCGCGTAAATTCTATGACCTAGAAAGCCTATGGCGCAATCCTGCAGATTCTGTAGCATAAATATCGAATATTCAAAAAAAGCGACCTATGTAGGTCGCTTTTTTTATATTGTTTAACTTGAATTAACGTAGAAATTTATGGATCACTAACTTTAATAAATTCGCTTTTTGATCAGATTTAATCAGTCAGCCCATTTTTTAAACGTTTTGTTGCAATTTTATCTAGACCAATTTTCTAAAAATAAAACACCATAGCTAATTTTATTTTGTAATTCTTCCCGATTCACCTTTTATATAGGAAGGAGAATTTATCTGTAATTTAAATGGAAAAACCCCCCTTTTAAAAGGAGGATTTAAGATGATTCAGCGAATGGAAAGTCTTAGTGACCTGTACCATTAATCGCTTTAGTCATATCTTCCACAACTTTCTTCGCATCACCGAAAATCATCATGGTCTTGTCGTTATAGAACAA
Source organism: Acinetobacter sp. YH16031 (assembly GCF_013417335.1). Lineage (NCBI taxonomy): Bacteria > Pseudomonadati > Pseudomonadota > Gammaproteobacteria > Moraxellales > Moraxellaceae > Acinetobacter > Acinetobacter sp. YH16031. Next base: position 23,128 of record NZ_VPED01000016.1, on the reverse strand, counting down.
GTCATTGTCCAGACCTGCATAACCGGTCGCCATAGAACGCTTGATGACCATGATGGTACGCGCCTTGTGAGCTTCCAGAATTGGCATGCCGTAGATCGGTGAGTTCGGATCGTCTTTTGCAGCCGGGTTTACAACGTCGTTTGCACCAATAACCAGTACTACGTCAGTTGCCGGGAAGTCCGAGTTGATCTCGTCCATTTCCAGAATGTCTTCATAAGGAACATCAGCTTCTGCAAGCAATACGTTCATATGACCTGGCATACGACCAGCTACCGGGTGAATCGCAAAACGTACAGTCACGCCCTGCTCTTTCAGCAAGTTTGCCAGTTCTTTGACTGCGTTTTGTGCACGGCCTTGCGCCATACCATAACCCGGTACAATGACAACGCTGTCTGCATTTGACATCAGGAAGCCAGCATCATCTGCAGAACCTGAACGGTAGTTACGTTGCACTTGTGCACCCGCAGCAGCTGTCGGCGCAGCTGCACCACCCATCGCACCACCAAACAATACATTGATGATTGAACGGTTCATCGCTTTACACATGATGTAAGACAGAATCGCACCTGAAGAACCGACCAGCGAACCCGCAACGATCAGCATGTTGTTTTCCAGTGTGAAACCAATCCCTGCTGCTGCCCAGCCTGAGAATGAGTTCAACAGCGAAACCACAACCGGCATATCGCCGCCGCCTACTGGCGCAATCCATACCCAGCCAAATGCTAGTGCAAGACCAGTCATTGCCCAGAAAGATGTCATGCTACCTGTCAGGAAGAAGTGAATCCCTGCTGCCAGCATTGCAATAAAGATCAGAGCCTGAACCGGTTTTACCCAGCCACCTGAAATGGTTTTTGCCCATTTCTTTGCAGCCAGCTTACCGTATGCAAATACAGAAGCAGTAAAGGTAATCGCACCCACAAAACAGCCCACAAACAGTTCAAACAGGTGAACCTTGCTCATTTCATGGAAAGTCACACCATTTGCAGCTAACAGGTCCGGACCCAATTCAACCAGCTTGTTGTTATGGATAATTGCGGCAACTGCAATCAGTACCGCAGCCAGACCCACCAGTGAGTGCATGAGTGCCACAGTTTCTGGCATCTGGGTCATTGGTACAGTACGTGCACGCGCAATACCCACCACTGCACCCGCAGCCATTGCTGCAAGAATCATCCAGACTACTGGATTTTCAGCAACAAAGAATGTGGTCACTACAGCAATCGCCATGGCAATCATACCGTAGCGGTTACCTGCAATTGCAGTTTTAGGACCAGATAAACCACGTAGCGTTAAGATAAAAAGAACGGCGCCAATCAGGTAGAACCAATCCGCATACTCTCGAATAAATTCCATGGTTTAACCCTCTTTTTTCTTTTGCTTAGGTTTGAACATTTCCAGCATACGTGCAGTCACGGCAAAGCCACCGAAAATATTAATGCTCGCCAGAAATACTGCGATTGCCCCCAGTACACTCACCACGTTAATGGTCTGGAAATCCACGCTGCCTTCAACGCCCACCATTGGCAGGCCAACGGTCTGAATCATTGCGCCCACGATAATGATCGAAGACAAGGCATTGGTCACCGCCATCAATGGCGTATGTAGTGCTGGTGTTACCCCCCAAACCACGTAGTAACCCACGAAGATGGCCAGGACGAAAATCGTAATTGTTTCAACCATGAGTCTGCTCCTTAACCACGTTTTAACAGCACTTGGCCGCCGTGAGTGACAAGTAGGGCTTTTTGAATTTCATCTTCCTGATTCAGGACAAAGTTCTTGTCTGCATCAAAAAGTGTTTCAACAAAGTTATAGACGTTACGTGCATATAGCGCTGAAGCTTCAGTCGATACCGTTGATGGAATATTTGGAACACCCAGAATCTTCACACCGTTTTCAGTCACAACAGTTTCGCCGCACTTAGAACCTTCAACGTTACCGCCTGATTCCACTGCCATATCCAGAATCACTGAGCCTGGTTTCATCTTGGCTACAGTTTCAGCACGGATTAAGCGTGGTGCATCACGACCTGGTAACAAGGCAGTGGTAATCACGATATCGGCATTCGATACCGCTTTATCGACAATCGCTGCCTGATCCTTGATGTACTGTTCACCTGGCATCCAGCCATAACCGTTTTTAGCTGCTTCATCAGCACGTGCCTGCTCTTCAGGAGACATCGGTACGTCTAGCCATTTACCGCCCAAAGACTCAACCTGATCTTTGGCAGTCGGACGAAGGTCAGTTGCTTCTACGACTGCACCTAGGCGTTTCGCTGTTGCAATTGCTTGAAGGCCTGCTACCCCGACACCCATGATCACGACACGAGCCGGTTTTACCGTACCTGCCGCTGTCATCAGCATTGGGAACATGCGCTGATATTCAGCAGCGGCTAATAGCACTGATTTATAACCTGCAAGGTTCGCTTGCGAAGACAATACGTCCATGTTTTGCGCACGTGACAGCGTACGTGGCAAAAGCTCAAGAGCAAAGGCAGACACATTCTGTGCCGCGAACTGGTCAAGCTCGGTATTGCGGTATGGGTCAAACATCGCTACAACCGTGGTGTTGGCTGACAGCTTTTGAATTTCCTCACCCTTCGGTGCACGAACTTTCAAAACTATCTGGCTACCGGTGTAGGCATCATCCGTAATTTTGGCACCAACTTGCTCATAGGCACTGTCGATGTAGGCAGCTTTAACACCTGCTCCACGTTCGATCACCACACTATGACCAGCGCTGATCAATTTCTTTACTGTCTCAGGCGTCGCAGCGACGCGATTTTCACCGACGACAGTTTCGGCTGGAATTCCAATCTGCATGAGCGTCCCTCAAGCTAATTTTTTCTTAAGTAAACACCGTGATTTACGGTGCTTCCCCTCAGGATGTGTTTTTGTTGAATTTTTGGATTCTAATTAAACTTCTAGAAATTACTACCTATTATTTATTTAATAAATACCCATATTTTGAACTGACGATTCATAAAAATGATGCTGTCATATAGCATTTATTAGTTGAGCCTGATTATTTTGATTTGCTGAATTTATAAACGATATTCATTCTCTTGAACGATGACTGTTTTCCTGGTTATTTTTTATTAGATTACTTTTTGTTTTATTTTGTTACATTGATCATTCTGACAGATATTTCATTTTTCCTGCTAAGCAAATCTTTATTTCAAATGAACTGATAAAGCTTAAATTAAGGCGCTTTTCTAGGGCAGTTTTCTGTTTTTGACCTTTTTGACAAATTTAATCTACTTTGGAATATCCATTTTTAATATCTAAAAATACTGTTTTCCTATAACTTTTTCATTTTTCACTCATAAAAAATATGAATTGATGATGAAAAAATTGATTGGGGATTCACTTATTTGACTTATTCAGCTCAAGTCTTAAGACTTGCCTGAAATAGGTGAAAAAAATATTCTGCAACATTTATTATATTAATACTTAGCCCACTGTCAGATTTACAAATTCTTTATTTTGCACCATTTTTGGGCAATCAATGATTTAGATTGATCTCTGTCACTTGGTTTTAAATGAGATGACTTAATACAAAGCGCTTCCACGTACATTTTCTTAAGTGAAAAAGTTAAATTTCTAGCGAATTTTCATCTCTTCTTAATCCAGAAAAGTACTTTTTTGTAGCACTTCCCTTCTATGAGTTCGAGTACTTTGCACTATTTTTCTACTTTTATCCTGACGGGTTTTCGCCTATAGTGCCTGCAACTTATGCATCATCTTTGATGTTCTTTATAAAAATTCTCCCTGAGCTTAAGGTACTTGCCATGACTCCTCCTCTCGATATCAGTCAAAATAAATCTTTGTTATGGCTGATGGCGATCGCATGTGGTTTATGTGCAGGTGCAAACTATTATTGCCAACCGCTCATCTCCTCGATTCAGCAATATTATCAGGTACCAGAATCCCAAGTGGCGCTGACCGTGACCTTTGCGCAGGTGTCGTATGCCTTGGGCCTGCTGTTTATTGTGCCTTTAGGAGACATGCTGAATAAGTCCAGACTCATTCCTTTTTTGATGTTTGGTGCCGCCTTAGGCTTGCTGATCTGTGCCACAGCAGTCAACCTGCCAATGCTCTGGGTGGGGACTATCATTGCCGGGCTATTTTCTGTTGCTGCCCAGATTCTGATTCCTTTAGCTACGATGGCCGTCCGACCTGAAAAAACCGGAGAAGTGGTCGGTTTTCTCATGAGTGGCTTATTAGTCGGTATCTTATTGTCGACCAGTATTGCCGGATTGCTTTCAGACCTGTTTCACTGGAAAACCATTTATGCGCTCAGCAGTATGGCACTGTTGGTTTTGGGCTTTTACTTAAAAGGACAATTACCTAGCATGCCGCGTATGCGCATCAGCTATGCAGCAATTTTTAAATCCATGGGTATGTTACTGCGTGAGGAACCTCGACTGGGCTTACGCTCCCTGATTGGTGCATGTGCCTTTGCAGCCATGAGCATGCTGTTTTCAACCATTGCCCTGCTGCTGACCCAAAAACCTTTTCATCTTTCTGATGTGATGGTGGGCCTAGTAACCCTAGTTGGTGTTTTCGGTGCGCTATCAACTCAAGTTATAGGCAAATGGGCGGATCGTGGTTATATCAATATCCTGACCTGGATTGGCTGTTCAATTCTGGCAGGAAGCTGGCTATTTTTATATTTTGGTGGCATATCTCTGCTCAGTTATATTCTGGGTTATGCCCTGATTAACTTAGGTCTGGCGATTACTCATAGCTGTAATCAGAACGTGATTTTCCGCTTGCGCCCGGATGCCAAATCACGACTGAACTCTATTTACATGACGCTGTATTTTATTGGTGGTGCCTGTGGTTCAGCTCTGGGGGTATATGCTTGGCATCATGGTGGCTGGAGCATGACCTGTCTGTTTGGGCTTGGCTTGGCACTATGCGCTACCCTGTTTGCGCTAATTGATCAATGGCAGCAACATCGAGCAAGAGCTTAAACAAATTTAGCTGACTTGTACCACGGGATAATAAGGTTTACCGGAATCCCAAGTTGCTGCATTGTCTAAAAGGATGCAGATAAAAGTGGGCAGTAACCCGGCCAAAACCCGACAGCTGTCTTGTAGCTGCTTTATATTAAATGAACTTTGATAAGTCGCACCGCCCTGCATAAGCTGATAATGCAAAGTGGAAAGACGGTTAAAAATCACCAATAAAATTTCACTTAAATTCCGTTCCTGTACAGCCTTTTGTATTTTCTGCTGTTGCTGGTCTAATGCTTCACGACAGCTTTCCAGACTGACTTTATGATGACGATAATCCCAGAAACCTTGATCGGTATAAGGGCTATCCAACAGTGCAGAAATTGGCTGGCTGTATTTTTCCCAGACAATATGCTGAAGTTTTCGTTCCACATCTTTTTGACAGAGGGTTTCCAGAAATTGATGTAGGCTTCGTTGATCCTGACGAACCTCTGTTTCTTGTGCATAAATCGAATTAAAACTAATCCACAGGCTAATAAACTTAAACTCTAATTCCTGATCCAACTCTAATGCTTTTTTAAACCAGCTAAGTCCCCGTTGAATCCGTAAATTAAAATAGTCTGAATGCTGAGGTTTTTTGCTTTTATAAATCTCCTCCAACATGAGCATCGTTATTCTCCTTATTTATCTCGTTTTCTTTATCTTAATCTTAAATATCTCAAAATATAGCATTGCAGAATGACTGGGAGTTTATTTTTTCCGTTCCCACAGTTTCTCTTGTTAAATATCTTTATTGGAATGACAGTTATAGTTCCTCATGCAGTTCAGCCTTTGGTCATGCAAATTTTATGCTAGTATTACGCCCTCTTTTTGCAGTACTGCTTTTTTGAGCAGATTTCCAGCAATTCCCGCTCATTCTTGTACTGCTATTACTCTTCCATTTCATTTAAGGCGTGATTTTGAATGACTGATCTCAGCACCATTGAAAACAAACTTCAACCTCGCATCAGTGTTGCGCCGATGATGGACTGGACCACCAAAGATTATCGTTTCTTTGCGCGCCTGTTTAATCCAAATGTCATTTTATATACCGAGATGGTGACGACAGGCGCCATCATTCATGGCGATGCCAAACGTCATCTGGACTTCAATCAAGAAGAGCATCCAATTGTGTTACAGCTCGGCGGTTCAAATCCTCAAGATCTGGCAACTTGTACTAAAATGGCTCAGGACTGGGGATATAACGAAGTTAACCTGAATGTCGGCTGTCCGAGTGATCGGGTACAGAATAATAAAATCGGTGCCTGCCTGATGGCCGAACCTGATCTGGTCGCAGAATGTATTGATGCAATGCGTAATGCCGTTGATATTCCGGTGAGTGTGAAACACCGCATTGGTATTGATGACATGCATTCTTATGAAGAAATGCTGCATTTTGTGGATACGGTTGCCAAAACCGGTTGCGATAACTTTATTGTACATGCCCGAATTGCTTTACTCCAAGGTCTTTCGCCTAAAGAAAACCGTGAAATCCCGCCACTGCGCTATGAAGATGTTTACCGTCTGAAGCAGGACCGGCCGGAACTGACCATTGAAATTAATGGCGGGATTAAAACCTACGCAGACACGCTTGAACATCTCAAGCATGTTGATGGCGTGATGATTGGCCGCGAAGCCTATCACAACCCGTACCTGTTAGCCGAGCTGGGTCAACTATGGAATCTCGAAGCACCGGACCGTTTTGAGATTATGCAACAGATGCTGCCTTATATTGCCCAACGTATGACTGAAGGTGCACCATTGTCGATTATTACCCGTCATATTTTAGGTTTATTTCAGAACTTACCAGGTGCACGTAAATGGCGTCAGGCTTTAAGCGGTGGCAATGCCAAAACGCTAAAAGATATAGAAACAGCATTATTGAATATTCAGGAAGCCATGCAGCGCACTGAAGATTATCTGCGTGAACATCAAGTTCAGCCTTAAAATCAAAAAGCCCCGAGATCCGGTGCTTTTTTATGACCTAAAATAAAAATTAGTGGGTATAGGCCGTAATATTTCCGACCGGAATCGGTTCTTCATCATAGGAAGCCGCTTGCAGAACAGGCTCTGTAACTGGACGGACATCTGGCCCTAACTCAATATTGGTAGGTTCATGCACAGGTTCCAGATCATCAAGTGATGAGGCCAACTGTTCCAGTTCACGATCCAGTTGCTGACGATATTTTTCAATCTCGATTTCATCGATAAAGGCAAAAGCATCATCTTCAATGGCCCAGCTATAACCACCATTCACCTTTGAAATTTTAACGTTAATGGGATATTCATTACCCTGATAATTCAGATGTGAAACTGCTTCAAACTCATTGCCTTTGCGATGGCGGATTTTTACATTTACTACAGTCAGACGATAATGCTGATAATTCGGATTGGCATTAAATTCTTGCTGCATTTGTCCTTGAATATTTCTGGCCAGTTCATCAATCGATACAAAATAGCTGCATCCAGCCAGACAGGCGATCATCAATATCATTATGATTTTTTTCATCCCGCCCCCTTGTGTTCTCTCACTGCTTTACAGATGTGTAAAACTTTTCATCTTTGGATTATTCTGTGATCCATTTTATACTTTTTTTAAATAAATGAATAAATAAATCCTTAGTCTATAAAGTCGTTTTTATTTTTATGTTGTACTGGCTTTTTAACTTCATGGTAAAAAACCCTATAAAAAAGCCCTGAACCAGTCAGGGCTTTAATCGTCATTTAAAACTTAAAAATCATCTTCTGCAGCAGGATCATGGTGCAAGGCATCATGGATCGCTTCAACCAGTTGCTGGGCAATTTCCTGTTTAGAGGCTTTGTCCAGATCACGCTTATCCAGATGATAGTGTTCGGCAAAGAATACCGTCATGGCATTTTCATCGGATGCAAAGCCAATATCCGCACGCGAAACATCATTGCAGGCAATCATATCCAGTTTTTTCGCCACCAGTTTACCCGCTGCATATTCTTCAATATTTCGGGTTTCTGCAGCAAAGCCTACCATAAATGGACGTTTTTCCTGCTGTGCGATGGTCGCCACAATATCCGGATTCTTTATTAAAGCGACATTCAGCTCATCGCCTGCTTTCTTGATTTTATGCTCGGCTACCTGTGCGACACGATAATCAGCTACTGCAGCGGTCGCAATGAAGATGTCACAACCCTGCTCCAGCATCTGCATGCTTTCATTCAGCATTTGCACTGCCGAAGAAACATTTTTACGTTTGACGCCATTTGGGGTATCTAGGCTCACCGGACCAGCAATCAGGGTGACATTCGCTCCAGCTGCATAACAGGCTGCTGCCAATGCAAAACCCATTTTCCCGGTACTATGGTTGGAAATATAACGTACCGGGTCAATCGCTTCACGGGTCGGACCAGCTGTAATCGTGACTTGCTTACCCGCCAGCATGCCAAATTTTTCTGCAATCGCGCGCTGAGCTTTATGGAAATATTCTGTGACCTGACGTGCCAGCTCTTCCGGCTCCGGCATACGGCCCAAGCCTACATCACCACAAGCTTGTGAACCGGCATCCGGCATAATCACATGTACGCCATCTTCAATCAAAGTCGCAAGATTACGCTGGGTTGCTTTGGCAGCCCACATCTGCTGGTTCATGGCTGGTGCGACCCAGACCGGTGCATTGGTTGCCAGATACAAAGTGCTCAGCAAATCATCTGCAAGGCCTGCTGCAAATTTTGCCAGCGTGTCGCAGCTGGCTGGCGCAACCAATAACAGATCAGCCCAACGTGCCAGCTCAATATGCCCCATGCCCGCTTCAGCTTCAGGATCCAGCAACTCGGTATGTACCGGATTGCCTGACAAGGCTTGAAAGGTCAAAGGGGTAATGAAAGCCTGTGCGCCTTGAGTCATGACAACCCGCACATTAAACCCGGCATCTTTCAGACGGCGAACCAGAATGGCACTTTTATAGGCAGCAATACCGCCAGTGACTGCTAAAATGATATTTTTATGAGGAATTACACTTAGATCAAAGCTCACGAACAGCTTACCTTTCTGTTGCAGTGGGGCTCACAATAGCATTAAATAATTGCATTCCCAAGAGATCAGCTTCAGGGAAAACTCATAATTCATAATAAATAAGTCTAATAACTATGCAATTTTCAATCAAAAACTGGCCTGAACTGGAACGGCCGCGGGAACGTTTAATTCAATATGGGGCAGAAAGTTTATCTGATGCAGAACTGCTGGCCATTTTTCTCCGATCAGGTTCACAACAGCATTCAGCCGTAGAATTAGCCCGGCTACTGATTCAACATTTTGGCCATTTAACTGCTTTACTTGATGCACCTTTAAAAGAAGTTAGCCAGTTTCATGGCATGGGCATTAGCAAATATACCCAACTGATGGCGGTTAAAGAATTAGGACGGCGTTATATTGCCGAGCATCTTAAACAGGATGCCTTAGAACTGAGTAATTCAAATAGACTGCGGGATTATTTACGTTTCGAATTACTGGGGGAAAATCAGGAAGTGTTCGCGGTCCTGTGTCTGGACGCCAGTTTAAGGAAAATTGCATTTAAAAAGCTGTTTTATGGTTCTGTGAATGCATGTGATATTTCGATTAATCAGTTGCTCCGATATGCCATTACGCAACAGGCAACTTCAATTGTGATTGCGCATAATCATCCCTTGGGCCAAGCCACTCCTTCTAAAGCTGACCTGTATCTGACCCGCCAGATTCAGCAGGCATGTCGACTGGTCGATATCCGTTTAATTGACCATTGCATCATTGCTCTGGAAGGCAGTTTTTCCTTTGCTGAGCAGCAACTCATCAAACCTGAAGTCTAAGGGGGAATAGCACTTGACAAAGCAGCTACAACTCAAGAAGATCATGAAAAAAATTGTGATGATTCCAATAAATGATCGTACGCGACCAGCAGAACGTTTTTAAATTATTATTTTCCTGGCGAGGAACGATTTTACCTAAGGTTTTACCTCCTTTAGGTGTGGTCATGCTGATTTCAGCCATTATTGGTGGTTTTTCACGTGTAGGTTATTTTCATTTTCCAGAACTCCCTCTCGTCGGCTTTACTCTCATCGGCGTGGTGCTGTCTATCTTTCTCGGATTTAAAAATACCGCCTGTTATGACCGCTGGTGGGAAGCACGTAAACTCTGGGGTATTCTGATTGCCAATGCACGTCATTTTGACCGGGACTGCCGGATGTTGTCTCAAGGCCGTCGTGAACGTGTCATTCAGCACGTCATCGTTTTCGCAAATGTCCTGCGTGACCGTCTACGCCATCAGACAGCCAATCCGACTGAACTGGTGGAAACCAGTGGGATGAGCCAGCAGGCAATTACCCAGCTCTATCAACAGGCCAATGCACCGCAATATACCTTGAGCCTGATTCAATGGGAGCTGATGCAGGCTCTCAAAGAAGGTGAAATCTCTGACATCATTTATATGCAGATGAATAATCATGTCGCAGAACTCAGTATTGTGCAGACAGGTTGTGACCGAATTGCGACGACTCCTTTACCTTTTGCTTATTCAGTTCTGCTGAATCGTACTGTTTATTTCTTCTGTTTTATTTTGCCGTTTAGCCTTGGTGCCACATTAGGTTTATTCACTCCTTTTCTGGTCGGCATTCTCGCTTATACCTTCCTAGGACTGGACGCTTTAAGTTCAGAAATTGAAGAGCCTTTTGGTACCCAAAGCAATGACTTACCACTTGACTCTATGGTTCGTACTATTGAAATTGAACTCTTGGGAACTTTAGGTAAACCGACACCTCCGCCGATTCAGGCTCAAGATAATAATTTGCTTTAATAGATTATCTCTCTTATCAAAAGAGGGAATTCTTTCATACTGGGATGGGTAGCAGTGTTGCGACTGCTGCTTAACTCATTAAACAAAACTCTCCCAAATTCCAACCTGTCCTGGTTTTAGGCTTGGCACCTGACCGAGTTTAACCCAGGGCATATTGTCGCCATGAAAATCACTTCCTATTGATACTTTAAGGCTTTGCTCTGCAATCATCCGGTCGACCATCTGACGGGTTGAACTTGGATCAATGGTTGGCGGTAACTCCACCGCATCTCCACCAAACTTGGCGAAGATCTCAATCAGATAGCGAATATTGGTGGCTGACAAATCATAACGGGTTGGATGCGCCAACACGGCAAAGCCACCGCTGTCATGAATCACCTGAATGGTTTCTTCCAGGCCCAGACCATCAAATTTGACGTAGGCCTTTTTACCTTCCTTGATGTACTTATCAAAGGCCTGTTGGGGACGAGTCACAATGCCTTTTTCTACCAGCGTTTTGGCAATATGAGTTCGGGTAACCCGATCAGGAATATTGTCGACTTTGGCAATCACGTCAGCATAAATATCCTGACCAATTAAAGGAACCAGAAGGTCACAGATCTGTTTAGAGCGTTCGGCACGAATGATCTTCTGCTGATTGAGGGCTTTTTGTAACGGCTCAGGATTCTGAACATTGAGTGCCACAATATGCACGCCATAATTTTTCTTGGTCGCTGGACGTGACCATTGGCTGGAAATCTCGACTCCAGAAATTATCTTAATCTCATGATTTTTGGCAGCTTCTTCAGCCAACACTAAACCGTCCATAGTGTCATGATCAGTCAGGGCCAAAGTATGGATAAGTTTGTCCGCAGCCGCTTCGACCAATTGCTGAGGACTCAAAGTTCCATCAGAAATATTACTATGTGTATGTAAATCTACGCCGTGCATCTCTATACTATGACATTTATTTGATCAGATTTAGATACTCTAACATGAAAGCACTTTTAGACTTTGTGCCACTCATTATTTTCTTTTATTTATATAAAACTGTAGATCCAAAAGACACTGACCATCAACTTTTACAATTGATCGGTTCTGCGGGGGGTGTCGACAATAACAATATTCTCGTTGCAACTACGGGTCTGATCATTTCCATGCTGGTGGTCTATGGTGCGTTATTTGTCATGCAAAAATTCCGCCTAGACAAACAGCAATGGATCGTTCTGTTTATGACAGTGATCTTCGGTGGGATCACCCTGATGCTCAGCGATGATTTCTATATCCGTCTTAAAGCAGTTCTATTAAATCTGGTTTTTGCTGGTGTCTTCCTGTTATCGCCATGGTTTAGCAAAGATAAGAAGCCACTCATCCAGCGCCTGTTTGGTCCGGTATTTAATTTGAGCGCCAAAGGCTGGCTTAAATTGAACTATGCCTGGGTCGGTATGTTTACTCTCATGTCATTTCTGCACACATTCTTCGCCTATTTATGGATGGATGGAAAATATTGGGGCGAATTTACTGCATTCGGTGACATGATTGTGATGTTTTCCTTTATCATTATTCAGTTTATTGTATTGCGCAAATACTTTAGAACAGCTGAATAAGTCCAACTACAAACGATAGAGAGTCATCATGCCATTATTCGTCGTTAGCTGTACCGACCGGGAAGGTACAGTTGAGAAACGCCTTGCGATTCGTCCACAGCATCTTGCACGTCTGGAACAGTTAGATGCTGAAGGTCGTCTGATTGTTGCAGGTGCCATGCCTAAAGATCCAGCCAATTCGCAAGCCGGTTTCTATGGCAGCACCATCATCGTTGATTTTGACAGTCGTGAAGCGCTGGATGCATGGTTACAGGATGAGCCATTCCTGAAAGAAGGCGTGTACGCGCATATTGATGTGAAACCATTTAATAAAGCATTTCCTAAAGGATAAGGTTCATGCGCGCTGTTACCGCCAGTTTCATTGGCTTTTGTTTCATGATTCCTTCTGCCTGGGCTGTTGAAGTTTCTGCCCCGGCTACACAGCCAGCAGTTGCTCCTGTACAAGCTGTTACCACACAAGCACCTGCTCAGGGCGCTTCTGCACAGCAGGCTGGAATTATTCCAGCAGTTGCGACAACAGCTCAGACAGTTCAGCCAACTGAAAAAAAGCCGCTCACTGCAGAAGAAATTGCTAAGCAGAAAGCCCAGCAAGATGCCAAAGTCAAAGCTTTAGTCAAAGATCAAGCAACGCGTCTACAGCAACTGGAAAAAGCCAATCTGGAAGCCCTGTCACAAAATCAGGAATTACAGCTCAAGAACGACAATCTGGGGGTTCAGGTACAGGTCCTGCAAAGTGAACGTAGTGCCCAGATGTTTCTCTATGGCGCGGCAACTTTGGCAGTCGGTGTATTACTTGGCTTTCTGATTGCGAGCTATGTTTATACCAAACGTCGCCGTCAGTGGTAATCTATAAGCCATCCAAATATCTTTAAGGTTGTACCCGTTTTGTCGCATGCAATTCAAACTGCCGATCTGGATTGGCAATTGGTGGATGGCATTGATGTGCCTGTGTCCAAGCAATTTGGTGATGTATATTTTTCCAAAGACAATGGATTGCTGGAAACCCGGCATGTCTTTTTGAATGGTAATGACCTTAGTACCCGCCTTGCCGAATTAAAACCTTTTGCATATTTCTGTGTCGGTGAAACGGGTTTTGGTACGGGTTTAAATATTCTGGCGTTATGGCAACTCTGGCAACAGGTTCGTCCGGATAACCAAAGCCATCTGCATGCGATTTCAGTAGAAAAATTTCCGCTTTCTAGAGCAGATTTAGTCCGTGCCTTAAATGCCTGGCCAGAATTGAAACCACTAGCAGATCAACTCATCTCCCAATATCCAATGCCGATTGCCGGTTGTCATCGTCTCAGCTTTCCTGAAGAGCGTTTCAGTCTGGACCTGTGGCTGGGAGATGCACATGATGTCTTTCCTGTCATTGAAAAAACTGCACCCGTTAATGCTTGGTTTCTGGATGGCTTCGCTCCTTCGTGCAATCCGGACATGTGGGAAGAAAATGTTTTAAATAACATCGTGCGTTTATCCGAGATCGGAACGACTTTTGCTTCTTTCAGTGTTGCAGGTGTGTTAAAGCGTGGTTTAAAACAGCATGGAATCTCTATTTCCCGTCCATGTGGATTTGGCCATAAACGTGAAATGCTGAAAGCGATCTGGAATCCTGTTGAAGAAAATAAAGGTAATGAAACAGCTTTAGAACAGGAAATTGTTCAAAAAAAAACTGAACCCGATCTAGAGCGTCCTACCAGACCTCGTCAAATCGCTGTGATTGGCGCTGGAATCGCAGGTTTAAGTACAGCATGGGCATTTGCTCATCGTGGTCATCAAGTCACGATTTACGACCAGTCAGCGCCGCTTTCAGGTGGTTCCGGCAATCCCCTTGCTCTGCTTAATCCTAAACTGTGTCCAGTTGAGCAAAGTGCTGAACATCTGATGACGGTGGCCTGGCAGCATGCCTTAAATCATTATCAGAAATTTAAAGCTTTTCGCTCAATTCAGGTCAATCAGCTTGCCTTAAAAAATCCTGAACAGCTTTTAGGATTGGCAGATGAATATCCCGCAGAAATTCTTGCTGCTCAAAGTGCAACAGACCAAGAGATTCAAACTGAATTTCCAGCTTTAAAACTATTAGCAGCGGGTGCAGTTTTACCCCATCAACTGCGTGATGAAATTTTGCAGCATCCTCTTATTCAGTATAAACAAGCCAAAATTAGTCATATTGAGGCTGCTGAACAACCTGAGTTATTTGCAGATCAGCAATCCTTAGGCAAGTTTGATCACATCGTTGTATGTACCGCGCGTGATACGCAACAGTTCTTTAAAAATTATCCAGTCTTGAAACCAATTCGCGGACAGGTCAGCTGGGTCAATAATCAAGATCAGCCCTTAAATCAGGATACAGCCTATAGTTATGGCGGTTACTGTATGCAACTCAATCCAGAACAACTGATTTTGGGTGCTTCATTCTATCCGGGTCGGGATGATGCAGAAGTCTTAATAGAAGATCATGTGCATAATTATGAACTTATCCACAGTGTCTTTCCTGAATATGCACAGTTATTACCCTCTACCGAAACCTGGCAAGGTCGAGCAGCAGTACGCGCCCAGAGTCAGGATTATTTTCCCTTGCTCGGTAAGATGAATGTAGATCAAGAAGTTTACAGTTTTGCGGGTCTTGGCTCTAAAGGTTTTCTATTTGCACCACTGTGTAGTGAAATTCTGGCAGCCCAGATTTTGGGAGAAGCCTGCCCCGCACCTTCAAACTTGGTAAAAAAACTCGACGTAACACGTTTTCAAAAGAAGGTAAAAGCCAAGAAGCCTTATTTTAAGCCTCAAAATTAAAGAGCTCCTCCCTTTAATAAAGAGTGAGGAACACTGTTCCGCAAGGGAGGAAGTTTTAGAAAGAGTTTAATTCCCCTAAATCCTCCTTTAAAGAAGGGGGACTTTGAAGAAATCCAGACAACAAAAAAGCGCCCTTAGGCGCTTTTTTTCACAAGGTCAATTATGCACCTTGTTCCAGTGGCATACCTGCATCACGAGCAGCACGAGTACCACCCATCAGGATGACATATTCACGTGAGCTGTCAAAACCTTCTAACTTTTCAGCTGCACGTGGAGCTTTACTCCCACCACCACATAAAATGTAAATCGGTTGATCCGCTGACACCTGAGTCAGGCTGTCTGCTGAAAGATCGTTAATGGGCTGATTGACCGCCCCTTTCACGTGTGCTTCAGCATAAGCACTTGCATCTCGTACATCCCAGATTACAGCATTTTCTGGGAACTCAAATGTTGTAATTTCTTGTTTACGGATCATTGCGCACTCCTTTGATGTAAACAACACTTGGCAAATTAAGAAAACATCCCTAGCATCTCAGATATTCTTTCCCTTTGTAAAGGTCTAAACTATGCCTTCTTTCGATATTGTTTCTGAATTAGAAATTTTTGAAGTAAATCATGCAGTTCAAAATACCCAAAAAGAGATTGCAACCCGCTTCGATTTCCGTGGACAGGATGTTTCTATTGAACTAAATGAAAAAAACAAGGAAATCAAAATTAGCACAGAAAGTGATTTCCAATGTGAGCAAGTGTATACCATGCTGGAAAACCATTTCTTCAAGCGTAAAGTGGATATTCAGGCGCTAGATCCACAAAAAATGACCGCTTCAGGCAAAAATGTAGTTCAAGTGATCAAGCTTAAAGATGGCCTTGACTCAGATACGGCGAAAAAAATTAATAAGGCCATTAAAGAAAGCGGCATTAAAGTGCAATCTTCAATTCAGGGTGACAAGATTCGTGTGACTGATAAAAAACGCGATACCTTGCAACAAGTCATGGCATTCCTGA
The DNA here is from genome assembly GCF_013417335.1 of Acinetobacter sp. YH16031. Taxonomy (NCBI): domain Bacteria; kingdom Pseudomonadati; phylum Pseudomonadota; class Gammaproteobacteria; order Moraxellales; family Moraxellaceae; genus Acinetobacter; species Acinetobacter sp. YH16031. The sequence continues at coordinate 6,950 of NZ_VPED01000016.1, read as the reverse complement.
AAGAACAACAATTCGGTCTGCCTTTACAGTTCAACAACTTTAAAGACTAAGATATCTCAACGTCTGAAGATGGAATTATGACAAAGAGCAACCGACTGACCAGACTGGTCAAAGCGACATCAAGATTACCGCAAGGTATACGTACTGCTTTATTAAGTAAGACCTTTGGCCGAGTGGTTCCAATGGTTGGCTCTGCCAAGATTCGCTATCAGGAAATCAGTGCAGCCAAAGTTGTGGTGAGTATGGCCAATCATAAGGCCATGCAGAACCATATCGGTCAGATTCATGCCTGTGCGATGGCACTGCTGGCAGAAACAGCAACCGGCTTTGTGACTGCGATGAATGTACCTGACAGCGCAGTGGTTCTGATTAAAAGCCTAAAAGTGGACTTTAAGCGTCCAACCAAAGGTGCCATGACTGCGGTGGCTACGTTGACTCCTGAACAGCAGCAATTGATGCAAAGTTCAGAAAAAGGTGAAACGCTAGTACAAGTTATTGTAACTGATGAATCTGGTGAAGCACCGATTCAATGTGAAATGCTCTGGGCTTGGATTGCCAAGAACCAGTTGAAGCCAGGCTAATTTCAATACAGACAAAAAAATCCCAGATTATTGATCTGGGATTTTTTATTTAATGAATTATGAGTTCTGCTGAGATTCTGCAAATTTCTGTTTTGCTTCATCCGGAATTGGACGTTTATTGCCTTTGACATCCACTGCGACAAAGGTAAATACCCCTTCAGTCACGCGTACAGGTGCACGTGAGTTATCATGACTGTCCCATACTTCGATTTGCATCTGGATTGAAGTATTACCGACTTTTAGAATTTTGGTATAGCAGCTAATGACATCGCCGACTTTCACAGGAACCAGGAAGGTCATCTGGTTAATCGAAATCGTTGCACAGCGTCCTTTACTAAAGCGCTCTGCATGAATTGCTCCCGCCAAGTCCATTTGTGAAACAATCCAGCCACCAAATACATCTCCACTCCAGTTGGTATCCGCAGGCATTGCAATCGTCTGCAGGGAAAGTACTCCCTCTGGTTTAATATGAGAATCTGTCACTTGAACTCCAGGCTTTTTAAATTAGGATTGAGCATTATTTAACTGCTGATCAAGCCACTTTTGTAGTTCGCTTGAACGTAATGCACCGCTTATTCTAGCAATTTCATTGGTTTTATTCATCAAAACCAGCGTCGGAATACTACGTACATTAAATGCTGAGCTTAATCGCGGATTGGCTTCGGTATCAATTTTAGCAAATACCACTTGTGGATTTTCTTTTGCTACAGCAGCAAAATGCGGTGCCATCATTTTACATGGACCACACCAGTCTGCCCATAGATCAATCAGGATGGGAAGATCACTATGGGTGACAAACTGACTAAAGTTCTGTTCATTTAGCTCAATCGGCGCTAATGGAACTAAAGCTTGATGACACTGACCACATGCTGGATCGGCCGTTAATTTTTCTTCAGGCACACGATTTTTAGCCTGGCAATTCGGGCATACAATGATCATCTAGCGCACTCCAATATGTTGGTGTAAGAATTCTAATTGGGTCGAGACTGCTTTTTCAAACCATTCACCATGATAAATATCAAAATGCCGCATATTCCACTCATGATATTGTACAAATGGTGCAATATTGGTTGCGGTTTCCCGACTGGCTTCAATGGGAATCAGGCTGTCTTGTTGTGCTGCGATAAACAGGACAGGAATAGTGATTTTGCGGACTTCCTGAATAGGACGATATCGCATCAATTTAAAGAATACCCGGGCTGGGATATGACCACTCCAGTAATAATCTGGATTCACAATGGATAGATATCCTTCATAACTGTCTTGTGTCGGCATAAAACAGAGTTCATGACGATCAACCACCGGCAAGGTCTTGGGCGCCATTCCTACCTTTGCCCCCATATAATCCTGACTGGAAATCTTCAGGGCTTTGGGCAATTGCTGCAAAGGATAAAGTTTGGCACTTTCTGCACCATCAACAAAGGGTACCTGTACCATTACCGCCTGAATATTTTTTAGTTCTGCGGCCAATGTCAGTACATGCCCGCCACTCAATGCTGTTCCCCATAATACAATCCGTTTAGCATCAATGGATTTACGTGCCTGCAAATGCTGAATCATTGTACGCCAGTCTTCAAGTTGAGCACCGATCGATACCAGTTCACGCGGACGCCCGGTACTGCCTCCCCAATAGCGATAATCAAACAGAACCACCGCATAACCTGCACTGGCAAAACGTTGGGCATATTGTACCAGTTTAAAATGACGTAAAGCAGCCAGGCCATGAGCCATCAAGATCACAGCTGGTTTGTCAATCTGTTGAGGACGATAGAAATCCGCAGCAATCACTTCCTGACCGCTTTTGACATACAGTGGTTCGACTGTATAGGCGTACATACGCGCTCCATTGCGTTATTTTATAGTTGTAATCGTTTATAAATTTTTCAGAACTAGGCCATCATGTTTTCAGCTTAATGCTATCATAAAGCATATCAAGATAAATGACATAATGGAGTGACATCATGAGCGAAAATGTAGGCTTTGCTGGCCAAATTGGTCCTGAACATATCTCTCAAGTAGTTGAAAAAGGTTTTAAATCAATTATCAATAACCGTCCAGATATGGAAGGTGGCCCTGAACAGCCAACCAGCGTACAAATTGAGGAAGCTGCTCGTAGTGCAGGTCTGGATTATGTCTTCCAGCCTGTAGTTGCCGGCCAGATTACCGAGCTTGATGTGCGCACCTTTGCTAACCATTATAACGAATTACCAAAACCGATCTTGATGTTCTGCCGTACAGGAAATCGCTCCAACAATTTATATCAGCTGGCGAAACAGATGGATCTGCTGGATGATTAAGATATTTGGGGGAGATGTACTTTTAGTCAACATCTCCTTTTAATTTCAGAGATCGACCTATGAATAAATTCTTACTGGTTATATGTTGCAGTCTTGCATTGATGGGTTGTAGTTCCATGAATTTTAAGCCTACTGTGGGTGTCAGTATGGGAACTTCTATTTAATTTTTTGAATTTTAGCTTTCATAAAAAAACAGCGCCGAAGCGCTGTTTTTTTATTAATTAAGAATATATTCTTTCTTACGTACTTTTCCATTTGGCGCAGTAATACTTAAAATCAGACTATCGCGTTCATCACAATCTTTAAGCTTATATTCATAATAAACTTGAGAACTTGTTTTAAAGCTATTAGGAGTTAAAAGATTAAATACATTTGGCACTGTAGCGTTTCCGCTCCATAACTCTGCAGTACATGATTTTTCATTATCTTTAGTATTATCTTCAGCAGTCACTGATACTACTGTTCCTGTTGGCATTGGTACTGATTGAGCATTATTACCAAAAACATTAAAACTGAATTTAGCTCTATCTGTAATTTTCTCATCTACTACAGTAGGGGTGTCGTAGCTGAAAGCAAATACTAACTGTTGACGTATTACTGCTTGCAAATTCTGATTACAAGTACCTTGTATATTAGGCTGTGTGATACTACTTGGTGTACAAGTATTACCGATGGCACCTCTCTTATATAAAAACTCACCAAGCGCATTTTCAAAGATATTATTTTCATTATCATCGCGGAAAAAATCACCAATGTTACTAGTTAATTCATCAATACCCGCTGTATATAAATTATCTGAGTTCTTGTCGATATAAGATTTATCCCCTTCAACATACGCTAATACTGTTACACGATTGTCAGCAGGACGTGGATCTTGTGTTTGTAATTCCACACTGCATTCGCCATTCACAGTTGAACAGTTTGGTGTAATACTACCACCCTCTGTATTAAAACTTACGACTGTACCATCTGGTACTTTATTTCCTACACGATCACGTAGTCGAGCTGTGATAGTAGCTTTATCCCCATCTACATTCCACTGTAAAGCATTTTTACTTACAGAAAGACTAAAACCATTTTGTGTTACACGGCCTGTTGCTACTGAAACATCTTTAGATAATGCAGTAACCTGTGAGTCACTTACTAAAGTCGCCTTAATTTCTACAGGGCCAGGAATACTTCCTGGGAATACATCAACAATAACTCGCCCTTGATCATCAGACTTAATTACTTTACTTGTTTTATTATTTAAAGAAACAAATGAAAAATCATTTGGTGCGTAAACTAACTCAACGTTCACATCCTGATTGCGTGCAGGAATGTTGTTTGAATATACTGTAAATTCAACTTTTCCAGATGAACTTGATCCACTACTTAGAATGCCTAATTTTAACTCTCCAGAAGTATAAACTATGGAGTTTGCCTTAATCGCATTAATATTCACATTTTGAGTTGTAGTGACAGCCCCATTGTTTGCTAAAAGTGTTAATTTTTGAGTACCAGTACATAATTGACCACCGCTTGAAATAGCAGTATAGATAGTTTCAACAATCCCTTGATTAGAAAAAATTTCATTCGTGCTAAATGTTCCACATTCAGCTTCAAAGTTAACCTTAATATTGTTTAAAAGTGCACCAGTATTTTTATCAACAGTATTTGCAGTTAATCTAACTGAGCCACCCGCTTCAATTGATGTACTTTCTAATTTAACGTTATCAAACTTAGTTTGTAATTGACCAATAGTGAAGTTTGTTGCCGCGGATTGAGCAGTATTTTCATTCATCTCAGCTGCAGCTGAAATTTTATACGCACCTGTTATTTGATCATCAGCTGGTTTAATTGCAATGACAGCGACACCATTCATATCTGTCAATACAGAAGCATTGCTAGTACTAAATGCAATTCCTTCACCTGAAAAAGTAACTAATACACCACTTAAAGGTAATTTATTTTCATCTGTCACTTTAACCTGCGCAATAGCACCAGCACTTGTAATTACTGTAGTTATTTTGCCATTCTCATCAATGATTTCTACATTACTAATATTAAGTTTAAAAACTTCAGGATTTTCAATACCATTATCTGAACCTCCCCCAGTATTACCAGAATTTGATCCACTGTTATTATAATATCCGTCACTACCACCGCCGCCGCAGCCGGCCAACATTAGTGCCAAAGTAAGAGCAGATAACTTCGTACTTAATTGTTTACTAATCATTTAAATCCCCAAATTCCTCTATCTTTAGAGTTTGTTATCAATCTTTATTTAATTATGCGTTATGTAACCACAGTTAAGCTTTTATGTAAATAAAGGTAAGCCAAATGTTTTATATGCTAGCTTATAACAATCAAATAAATTTGATAAGAGCAATAAATGTACGATTTAATCATCATCGGCGCAGGCACAGCAGGAATCAGTGCCTATAAAGAAGCTATTAAGCATACCCAAAATATTTTAATTATTAATGCCGGTTCATGGGAGACTACATGTGCTCGTGTAGGCTGTATGCCGAGCAAGCTTCTGATTTCTTCTGCTAACCGTATGCATGAGGTTGAAACCGCAGAAAACCTCGGACTACAACACGACGCAGTAATAAATACCTCAGCTGTCATGGATCGCTTACATAAGCTTCGTGATCATTATATTCGGGCCACTTTAAAAGAAGTAGAACAATGGGATTCAGCCCATAAGTTATCTGGTCACGCCAAATTTACTAATGCTCAAACAGTTCAAGTAGAGGGAAAATCTTATCAAGCTAAAAGTTTTATTATTGCAGTAGGCTCTCGACCAAATTTTGATGCTACCTTAAAAGATAAAATAAGCGATAAACTCCTGACATCTGATGAAATCTTTGAGCTTTCATATTTGCCCAAATCCTTAGCAGTGATTGGTAGTGGCGTTATTGCAATTGAATTGGCTCAAGCCATGCAACGTTTAGGGGTGCGTACTACTATATTTACTCGTAGTCAGAAAATAGGTGCACTCACCAGCCCAACTTTACAAGCATTGGTTAGAGAGCAGTTAAATAACGAGCTAGATATCAAATTTAAAACGTTACCAAATCAAGTCAAACTCCTTAATAATCAGGTGAAAATTGACTATATAAAGAATAATCAAAAGCAAAGTATTGAAGTAGATTATGTACTCTCAGCCACTGGTCGTAGCTCTAATTTAGATCGATTAGATTTGGAAAAAATTAATTCTGAATTTCAAGAGGTTAGAAAACTACCTATTAATAAAAAAACCAAGCAATTAGAAAACTTGCCTATTTTTATTGTTGGAGATGCAGCCCCTGATGCCCCAATTCAACATGAAGCTGCCCATAATGGTAAAGAAGTGGTCCAAAATTGCTTAAATTTTCCAGATGTTCAGCCTATTTCTGTCCTAACTCCTTTGGCAATCGTATTTAGCCAACCAGAAATGGCGATTATTGGACAAAGTTTCAAACAGCTAGAAGAGAAAAATACGGAATATATTAGAGGCTTTGTATCTTATGAAAGACAGGGACGCGCGTTAATTCTTTCAGAAAATAAAGGTGGGGCTGAAGTATATATAGATAAAATGTCAGGAAAATTATTAGGTGCTGAATTATTCTGCCCTCAAGCCGAACATCTAGCACACATACTAGCCTGGATGATTGATGCAGAGCAGGATATTCATCAGATTCTGGCAAAGCCTTACTATCATCCGACTTTAGAAGAAGGGCTAAGAACAGCATTTAAACATGCTCGTCGTCAGCTTGATCAACAGGAAGTAATTGACAATTCTTAAATATCTTAAAGAAGGATAGATAAAATTTAATTACTTCAAACAATATGGTGCAGCTAATAGCTCTGAAGTTTTGGCTGCACCTTGTTACTCTTTAACTCTTTTTTTAGATCATAAAGTGTCAATAGAAAAATCTATAACCATGAAATCCCACGCATAAAAAAGCCCTCTGCGTGAGCAGAGGGCTTTTGGAATAATGAGCTGGCGATGACTTACTCTCACATGGGAGACCCCACACTACCATCAGCGCTAAGAGGTTTCACTTCTGAGTTCGGGAAGGGATCAGGTGGTTCACTCTTGCTA
>NZ_VPED01000161.1:0-1454 GCF_013417335.1 Acinetobacter sp. YH16031 | reverse complement strand
CTGCAACTAACTTATCATGTCTTAATTCTTCAATTAATTGCTTGTACAAATCAATTGTAGTGTTATCAGTTTTCGTACTGTCTGACTTACTGTCAGCCTGACTATCAGGCGTACCGTAAACACGTTGCATTTCACTAAGATCAATTACTTTTCTATTTTTAGCATCTATTTCATAACTGATAGAACCATTCTTCATACGATCATAAATTGATGTACGAGCAACTCCATATTTTTTAGCTAATTCCGCAACAGTAAATTTAGGCATAGTTCTTTAATTATGGTTTTAGTCCGTCATTACATGAACTGTAATGTACTTAAACGTTAAAACCTAGATCTTTAAGATGTGGAAGAAGTTGTTTTTGTTGTACTGGATCTCTGAGCATATCTTTAATTTTAATGGCTAACTCTTCATAGCTTTCACCTTGATTTGCTAAATGAGACAGTTCATGTAGGCGAGATAATTGATTTCCAAATAAGTTAATTTGTGAGTCACTCATTTGATAAAAAGACTGTTTGAGAGAGTTAGTTTGCTTAGAAGGTCGAGCTTTAGACTTTATAGAAAATTGAATATCAGTGATAACTCGACCTTTCTTAAACTGTTGATAATCAACACTTATATCAGTATGTTTGTTAATTTCATTAATTGCTTTGTCTAAGACATTGGATTTGAAATTAGACATAGTTGAATACTCTTCAACACTAAGTCCAAGCTTTGATCTCAAGTCATTGATGCTGTATTTTTCTGTCTTAGTAACGCTTAACCACTTAATAATAAGTTCATATAAGCGAATACTATATTTACTTTTAAAGTCTGAAACTTGTTCGATATAGTATTTTGTAAATTGCTCACTCAATTTGCTTATTAAGCTAATTACTTCATGACTTAGATATAAAACAATCAAACCGTTATTATCAACATACGTTACTTTATTAACCCAATTGGCAGTCGAAAGAGCCTCTATCCCCTTATACCTATCTAGATAACTAAATTCTCTTCGTTTTAATGTCCTAGCAGCATCTTTAAGCAAGGCATAAGCATTATTACTATCGACTTTAAACTGATGAATATAGTCACTCACTGATACTTCTATCGGGGTATCAGGGGAAAGCTTTTGTGATTCTCTAGCTTCGACTATAGCTAGAAGCATTATTCTTTGTTCTATCAATGATAAATTGAATGAAGCATCAATCAGAGCATTATCTTTTACAACTAACTTATTAGTATTTGTCACAATTCTAAGCTTATTTATTAATCTACATAGGTTATATACCGGCTATTTTAAATAGTCAATAATTTAACTATTCAAATACCCCTTAAACCTATCTTTATAACCCCTTAAACCTATCTTTATAACCCCTTAAACCTATCTTTATAACCCCTTAAACCTATCTTTATAGACCATTAAGTAGTTTATTTATAATATTTTTTCATGTTCTAAAAGCATTTAAAAACT
>NZ_VPED01000160.1:0-1466 GCF_013417335.1 Acinetobacter sp. YH16031 | reverse complement strand
CAGTACGTGTGGTAGGAATAAGTGTCACTGGCGTATTGTAGCTATAGTCGAAAGGCTAAACCGCTTACAGGGGAACTTCACATAGGCGGAGCGTTAGGAGTAGTTACATAGGACTTGTTAAGTTGTACGTTGGGGAAACCCTCGCAGAGATACAGGCAATGTAACGACAGGGAGCGCGTGGAGCGAGGTGCAAGACTTTGAGTCCTTGTCTGCATAGTCAGCAAAGCTATGTGCGGATACGACCGATATACGTGGCTCCGAAGCCAAATATATACAGGTAAATCGGCAATACTTAGGGGATATGTCATTTTTTCAAATGGCTGCCCTTAGGGTGAGTATTGCCGAAACTCTCTCAACCGTTTCCAAAGCCAAAGCACGAAGTGCGACGCTTTGGAGGCGAGTTGAGAAGTTGAGAGCACTTGCTTTTAGCTTTTATTGTGTTTAGTAGTCGAGGTAGTTGTTTTTACTTTTCTGCTTAGGCTATTCAGTTGAATGTTAAGAGAAGTCGTAACGCTAAGCCTATTAACACGATACCCATAAAAATTTCGGGTGGTGTTTCAAAAAGTATGCTGACATTAAATGAAGCCATTATTGATGTAAAAAAAGGTTAAGTCGAAAGCTTTAAAATGGTTTTCAATCTTTTTTGAAAAATTACAACTCCTTCTAAAACCGCGCCTAATTCGATGCCTTATTTTGCAATTATTACCTTCAATACCTACAGTAAAAAATTTACCAATACTTTGCTTGCAGTTTTTAAAAGCAGTTATGAAACTGTCCCAATGATCACTTGCAATTCGGGTGTAGTGAATACCTAATTGTTTAAGCTTTGCCTTCAATCGTTGAACTGTAGCTAAGTCTCTTTTACCCCAAAAATAAGCAACAATCTCACCTGTTTCTCGATGGTAGGCGTAAATAAGCCATTGTTTATTATTTTTATTTCCCACAAAAGTCCAAAACTCATCAACTTCAAGAGACTCATAATGACTTTGTTTAGGCTGAATTTGGTAGGTCGATTCGGTTAAAGTACGTAAAACTTTACCGATACTGATTCGCTCAACTTCAGCGATATCTCGTATACCACTACCTCTGACCATCAACTGTAATATTTTTCGAGTAATGCCTGAATGACATCCTAGATAGCTCAGAGCATGGTCACCAATAAACTGACGTTTACAGTCTTTGCACTGATAGTTTTGTTTCCCATCTACTTTGATGCCATTTTTCTTTATACTGTCACTGAGGCAGGTTGGACATTTGATTTCTAGAGTTATTCGCATTTCTCTATTTTATCAAAATTCAACCTGCTTTGTTTCAGCATACTTTTTGAAACACCACCTCATACTGCATATAATGGCTCGATTTGGGTGTTGGAAGATGGAAAAAATGCTGGTTTATTAAGGCTATTGCCTAAGTAGAGCTGATTGAATCTTAGGGATTGGAAATTTTTAAAATGAATCATAATGGAG
>NZ_VPED01000159.1:0-1468 GCF_013417335.1 Acinetobacter sp. YH16031 | reverse complement strand
TCGAGGTATTAGGATTTTTACAGGCATTGATAATACTGAGTTTGAATTCTTTGCTGTATGTTCTGCGTTTTTTAGCAACAGGAGGTGTTGCTGAATATATATCCATGTTCATGGATTAAGTCCCCACTTGTTTTTAGGTGGGAACTAAATTAAGGCTTATAGGATCGCTTGGTAAGGCTGTGTTAGCCGGATGCTTACGTCGGTAGGAACCAAACAACGGCACTATGTGAGATAGAAGCTCCAGACTATATTGAAGTACAGGGAGGTTTACCAACTCCTGAAGCTTTGGAAAAATGGTTTGAAGAAATTGATCAAGAGTTCACTAGAAGTTTATATAAGCCTTAAGGATATAGACTATGAGTAATCGCATTAATATCTGTGACATAGTGGTAGGTCACTTTCGAACATTGCGTCAAACTCGTAACAATAAAATAGGAATTTTAGAATTTCTTGTATTCATTGTGCTTCCAATAATTTTATCAGTTAGTATTATTTTCATACCATTGAATGGGAAGGAAATAATTTCTTTACTGGTTAATTTAGGTTCAATATTCTCAGCTTTACTTTTATCAGTTCTAGTTCTAGTTTTTGACCAAGAACAAAAACTGGAAGAAAGAAGAGAGTTAGCTGAAGAGAAAGAAAAAGCGATTGATCCACTCTTTGATATTAAGAAGTCGGTATTAGAAGAGCTTTATTACAATATTAGCTATTCCATTTTATGTTCTATTGTCCTTGTTTCTTTATGCCTAATTTATACATCAATCAAATATATAACTATATTTCATGGTTATATGTTGAAACCATTGATAGTTTTCATTCTTATAAACTTACTTCTTAACATATTGATGATTTTGAAAAGAATGCATACATTGCTTGTAAGTAGATGATATATAAATATTAAATTATGTTTAAGAAGAATTTGAACCTAGCCTTTAGTACGTTTTTTATTGACTAATATGTGTATTCATATATATTAGTAGATAGATAGCTTGTGGGGTAGGAAGATCCTCACGTTAAACTCTCAAATTCCTTGTATATCATGTGGGGTAGGAAGATCCTCACGTTAAACTCTCAAATTCCTTGTTGCTATCTAGAAAAGCCTCGACAAATGTCGAGGTTTTTTGCATTTAAATGGAAATATATATGCAATTAAAGAAGTTAAATACCTCTTTCTACACTGGAAATCCGATAGTCCAACATGCATTGGATTACTATGCTCTGGATAGTAAATGGGATACAACCAAAGGACGAGGACATGGAGTAGTAAAAATAACTATAAATGATCTTACTTTTGCAATTCCTGTTAGATCTCATGTTACTCACAATGCTTCATTAATTCTTGAGGTAAATAGAAAAGTTAAACATATTAAAGGAATGGGGCTAGATTATTCGAAAGCACTACTAATCAAAGATGAATCATATATTTCAGATGAAGTATTTGTGCTTAGGACAAAGGAAGCTGGTAAAA
>NZ_VPED01000158.1:0-1493 GCF_013417335.1 Acinetobacter sp. YH16031 | reverse complement strand
TATAGAACCTGTAAAACCAGTATTTTTTATCAAGCAAAGTCCCGAAGTGAAGACTTATATGGTTTCACTTGCAGGTGGCAAATTACATTTAGATCCACATGGTTGTATTCGTCTAAACAGTGATACCAGCCCTTTTATTATCTGGGCTAGTAGCAGCGAGTTAGAATATACAAGTGACGGTAGGATCAGTATTACCAACAAATTTAATAATCATAAAGTTTTTGTAGGTGATGAAATTAGACTTGGTGGAGGCCAGTACCCAACGAAACCTCGATCTATTACTGACCCTATTCCTGATGTTTGCGCTAACCACGGTTATTGGATTGCAGCTCCGCTTTAAAAAGCATTATTTAGGGTCAATCACGCAATAATCTTTGTTTGGTCCGTGACAGTCATTTTTCATGATCCGGACACAGGATTTACCATTACAGTTTTTAATATCTAGGTTATATCTTTGTTCTAGCCAAGCTGCTTCTGCACGACGTTCTTTGATCTCATCAAAACTTGGAATGAATAAAAATATGAAAGAAAGAAAAACCAGTACCAGACTGAGGAAAATTGCACATAACAAGGCAATAAATCTATAGTTTAGTTTATCAGTAGCCTTGTCTAGTTCCTGAATACGTCCTTGAAGGGCGCGTGTAGCTTCCTGATTTGCGTTATTTAGGTTTTTTTTGCTCTGCTCTAATATCCCGCTAGCCACTTTGTTGTAAAACGCCTCTAATCGCTTGTTATCGTCTGCTATGGCTTCCCTGTATTCCTTCATGGATGCCAATAAAATATATAACTGGTCGTCTAAATCATCGTTTTGGTTGCTCATCGTGACCATCCGCCTTTATTCAAATTAGGTGATGCCTTTTGCTCGGCTCGTTTCATTTCTCGCTGTTTTTCCGCTTGGCGTTCTAGCTCTAGGCGTTTGGCTTCTTGGTCTTTTTGCCATTGGTCAAAGCCTTGCTCAACACGGTTAAAGCCACGCTGTAGCGTGGTTTCTTTGTGCTGTTCTTTTTGATTCAGGTATTGGGCGTTGTGCTGTTTTACCTTGTCGTTATAACGGCTGATTTCGGTGCCGATGCCTTTTCTGCGTAATTGAGTGACCGAAGTCCCTTCATGAATCGTGGCTTGCAGTCCGTTGTTCTGATCGGCATAGCTGCGGTGGTCAATTTTTTGCTGTTGTCCTGCTTGTTCCAAAGCGTGATTTGCTAAGTCTGCCCACATTGCCCGAATTTGTTTAATGTCCTCTTGGGTTGTACCCATGTTGAGGGTCTTTCTTTTGGCGTTGCTGAGTTCAATCTCTGCCTTTGTTGTCAAAATCAGATTATTTTCAGGGTCTAATTCAGCCTTTCGGGTGGTCAGCATGATATGGGCATGATGATTTTTATCATTTCCGCCTTTGCTGGGTTCATGGATAGCTAAATCTGCAATCACGCCATAGCGATCAACTAAGGACCTGGCAAAGTCTTTTGCCAAGTCCTTACGTTGATCTGCGTCTAATT
>NZ_VPED01000157.1:0-1500 GCF_013417335.1 Acinetobacter sp. YH16031 | reverse complement strand
AATATGATTGCTGAGAACTGCCTTGTTTTGAAACTTGGTTGGCTTTAATTAGTTTTTAGTATTCTTTATAGAAAATGCCTCGATCAAGGGGCATTTCTAACAATCATTTAACATAAAATTTCTTATGTGAAGTAACCTGAATGCAGCGGTGCCCCATTGGGGGCGCGTTGAGATAAGCCTCTTTTAGATAACTTTAGCAACTCGATAGACAGTTGCAACTCCACAATTCACTGCTTTGGCAATTTCTTCCTTAGTCATATTGCCAACTACTAGCAATTCTTTTATTCGTTTATGTTTAGCCTCATTTGCCTTCTTGCCTGTTGGTTTGTAACCCGAACGTGCCAGGCCCTGCTTAATACGTTCTATACGTTTCTCATTGTCTAGGCGGGCCATTGTTGCCAGAAGATCAATCAACATATTGTTGATGAGTTCCAAGATTGAATGAGTAATGCTGTCACTGGTTTGAATCATTTGGTAGGTAGTAGGAAGATCTGCTACGACTAAACGAAGTCCCTTCTCCTGGATCCTGCGCTTCAGCTCTTGAAAATCTCGTTGGGTTAGGCGTGATAAGCGGTCAATACTTTCAACTAACAATGTGTCACCTTGATTTGCTTCTGACAGTAGCTTATTCAATTCAGGTCGGTCTAACTTCGTACCACTATAGTTTTCCACGTACACAATGGTTTCACCCAAATTCAAGTTTTGGTTTAGATCCTGAAGAATCTGCAAAGCCCTTTCTGCATCTTGATCTTTAGTTGAAGCTCGTAGATAAATACGTGTATTCATTTCTATCATTTAATCTTAATTCTATTAGATTAATGATAATACTATCATTTAATTATTGCATTAAGTCTAATGATAGATATTGTATGCGATTTGGCTCGCTATCATTCAGGTATAGTCTTTTGATAAAAAAAGCATGACTAAAAGCCATGCCTTGGGAATTCGTATAACGTGTATTATGTTAATTTTAGGAAATCTTAATCGAAGTGAAATATATAGCTCAAATCATAGAATGTAATGAGAATCTCGAATTCATTCTAAAAATTAAGGTTCGTAATGAAATTCTAGAGGTATTTAGTTCTTCAATACCCTCATGTATTGATCTCAAAAAAAATTACCTTATAGATTTAGAAGCTACTATTTTTGATGATTACCTTATTGAGAAAACACATTATTCCCATCAAATTAAGCAAATAGATAATAGTCTAAGATATGAAATTATTGGATATTTAAAAGAAGGGAAGCTAGATGTTAATGGCTTAATTTTTGAAGATGATATTTTAAATAGAGATTTTTTTTACTTAGATAACAATACAGTAAAATGGACTGTCGATAGAATTAATGCTGACTTTGATGACAGAGATTGAATCCATTTAACATAAAATTTCTTATGCGAAATTACATACCAACTTTAACCACATTGTGGACAGGTTGGATTTTAGAGATAAGAAAAACTTCTAGGGCATTTGCTAAATAAGCCGTATCACGCTCAAAGCC
>NZ_VPED01000156.1:0-1517 GCF_013417335.1 Acinetobacter sp. YH16031 | reverse complement strand
TAGAACGTATTAAGCAGGGCCTGGCACGTTCGGGTTACAAACCAACAGGCAAGAAGGCAAATGAGGCTAAACATAAACGAATAAAAGAATTGCTAGTAGCTGGCAATATGACTAAGGAAGAAATTGCCAAAGCAGTGAATTGTGGAGTTGCAACTGTCTATCGAGTTGCTAAAGTTATTTAAAAAAAACTTATAATGCCCTGAAGAGGATACTTATACCCTTCCGCAGTAGGGTTACTTTATATAAGAAATTTTTAGGGTAAATATGGAAATAACTCTGATATTTTAAATTTGAAAGTTATGATTTAGATGTTTTATATGGAGCTCTTATACCTTATATTATTGCAAGTAAAGAAAGTAAGATATTGAAGGAAAGGTTATGAGAAAAATGAAGTACTTTTTAAGTTTCATTATCTTATTTTCTACAATTGCTTATACCCAAAAAAATGAAAATTCATCTGAATTTGTTGTCCAACTTACCGTAACAGAACATTGTGAGATCCAGAGTACTCAGACTCAATCTATTGATTTTGGATCTATTCAACGATCAACAAATCATGTAACTAGCTCAGGAAGTTTGAATGTTAGTTGTAGTCAAAATACTCCATACTCGATTGCTTTAAACAGCGATAAGACTTTAAAGAATACACAAGACAATTCTATCCAGGTTCCGTATCAGCTCTATCAGGATGCTGGATTTAAAACTGTTTGGGGAAGCTCTTCTCAAGAAAATTTTGCAAGTACGGGAACTGGTACGGATCAGAACTTCAAAATCTGGGCAAAAATTAATGAAGGCGCCACGAATGTTCCTGCGGGTGTATATAATGATATTGTGGTTGCTACGATTACATATTAATACGTTAAAGTGACCGTCACAGTATCACTATAGTTTCCTGCACTTTTGAGAGGCTGTTGGGGGACATGTCCGTAAACAGAGATTGGTTGCTGCCCATTTGTTCCTACACCTTGCGACCTGTTATTAGAACTATCCCATTTTTGAGTTAAGTTACTGTTTAAGTATAAATCATAGTTTATATAATCCTTGCCATTAAACATTCTTCTCTGATTATTCAGAGCATATTTGCCATTATTTAATCCTACTCGCCAAGTAGTGCGTGAAGGGCATTGCAGAGAAATTTGACCACTTGTGTGTAAGTCTCTGTTCAAATTATCAATTTGACCAAAATCCAAATCTGTTGTTGAGAGTAATGCACAAACATTCTCATATTCTGCAAAAACACTCATATTGGCCGTATCCGAATATCTTAAATTACTAGCGTTATAGCCGTTAGGATAGTTCTCATTTCTTTCAAAATCATAAAGGATTTCAAGCGATAAAGTAGAGGATCTGTAATTACCAGCAGCCCCTGTCTGTCCTGGATAAAAAAGACCATAAACTGGGATCACTTCAGTCAATTGCTTACCACCCGTAATTGTATAGTCTCTACAACCCATAGCAGTTAATTGATCACGCGATTGGATTAAATGAGTAAAACCAGGGTCATAAAAAAGGTTATA
>NZ_VPED01000155.1:0-1529 GCF_013417335.1 Acinetobacter sp. YH16031 | reverse complement strand
TTTTCATTCCGTGGGCTTTTAATTATTTTAAAGTTTTTAAATGCTTTTAAATGGCTTGAAAGCCTTATGAATAAAGGGTTTTAGCTCTTATATGTCCACGTTTACCTTGCAATATGTCCACGTTTACCTTGCAATATGTCCACGTTTACCTTGCAATATGTCCACGTTTACCTTGCAATATGTCTACGTTTACCTTGCATTAGTACACAAATAATATTAACGTGTATTTATACACAATAAAAAAATAGTGGCTATGAGAGATTTAGTCGTAAAAGACAATGCCTTAATCAACGCAAGCTATAACTTAGACTTAGTAGAACAACGTTTAATTTTATTAGCTATTGTTGAAGCAAGGGAAAGTGGGAAAGGGATTAATGCAAATGATCCATTAGAAGTTCATGCAGATAGTTATATCAATCAGTTTGGTGTACACCGTAATACAGCTTATCAAGCCTTAAAAGATGCTTGTAAGGATTTATTCGCGCGTCAATTTAGCTATCAAGAGAAAAAAGCTAATGGGAATATCCGAAATGTTATGAGTCGTTGGGTATCTCAAATTGCTTATAACGACAATGAAGCAACTGTAGACTTAATATTTGCACCTGCTGTTGTTCCCTTCATAACCAGACTGGAAGAACAATTTACTAAATATGAATTACAGCAAGTTAGTAGTCTTAGTAGCGCTTATGCCATTCGCTTATATGAGCTTCTAATTCAGTGGCGAAGCGCTGGTAAAACCCCAACCATAGAACTACAAGAATTTAGAAAGAAGTTAGGCGTTCTTGATAATGAATATTTACGGATGGCTCATTTAAAAGAGCGTGTTTTAGAGCTTTCAATTAAACAAATAAATGAGCATACGGATATAACTGTAAAATATGAACAGCATAAAAAAGGTCGATCAATTTCAGGTTTTTCTTTTACGTTTAAACAGAAGAAAAAGGATAATCCATCAATAGAAAGAGATCCGAATGCCTTAGACCTTTTTTCAAAGATGACCGATGCTCAACGGCATATGTTTGCAAATAAACTTTCAGAACTCCCTGAAATGGGTCGCTATTCACAAGGAACCGAAAGCTATCCTCAATTTGCTGTTCGTATTGCTGAGATGCTACAAGACTCTGAAAAAATCAAAGAACTAGCCCCATACCTAAAAAAAGTGGGATACATGCCATCAAATAAAAAGGACATAGTAAATGGCTAAGTTATCGCTAAGTGAAGTATCTAAAAAATTTCATATTGATAGGTCAACCATTTACAGAGCTGTACGTAATGGGCGTTTATCACGCTCTAGTGATGGTCAATTTGACCTTTCGGAAGTAATTAGATGCTTTGGGGAGCCTGAGCAAACATCTCAACAAATTGAATCATCGAAATCAGATAGCGATGAATCTACAAAAAAACTCATTATTCATTTAGAAAATGAAGTTAAAAAATACCAAGAACGTGAAGAACGGTTAATGCAACAAATTGACCGTATGCAAACACTCATTGAGCTGAAAAGTGTTGCACCTGCCACAGCATCAACA
>NZ_VPED01000154.1:0-1545 GCF_013417335.1 Acinetobacter sp. YH16031 | reverse complement strand
CATTTTTGTTACCGTACAATAGTATTGCTCCTATTCATTTAGGTAGCTCCTAAAATGTTGCCGTACAACTACAGGATTCCAAAGCCTTGAGAATTGCCGTTCTCAGGGCTTTTCTGTTATTTGAGGTTCTTAACCTCAGTAGCAATCTGTCCTAGCTTTTGGTTACCATCAAGCAAAAGATCACCTGCAAATTTTTGAACAATGCTCAAGGCATTTTCTTTGTTATCTCTAATCTGCTCTAAGGCTTCTATAGTTTGCTCAAGCACTGGAACATATTGTTCTAACATCTCTAAAATAATCTTTGTCTTAGGTTGTCCTGTTAAGTCAGAAATCTTATCTAAAACTTCTTCCATCTCAGGAGGAACACTCAAAGCAATGCGTTTTCTGGTCATTCTTAAATTCCTGTTACCTATGGCAACAATATTACATCTATTCAAAAAATAAGCAAATATTTTCTTGTCGGCATAGCCGAAAAACTCCCGATCTTGGTTCAGATGAAAGCTGTAATCAAAGAAAGGAATATTTTGTAATTCTTGTTGTGTCAGTTCGCTCGTAGACACTCGCTCTGTAAAATAAAGCATAAAAAAACGCCCAAGATATTTATCTCAGGCGTTAATAAAATTCGGAAGAAGATTTATAAGGTTGTATAAATCTTCACAATATCTAACTTAACCTAACTGTTAGACAGCGTTAACTTATTTTCACTTAGTGAAACAGAGGATAACGACTAGACCAGCGGTTAAGACTGCGCGGCCTTGAGACTATAACTATAAGATTAAAAATAAATAAAATCAATTTATTCTGATTAATCAAAAATATGATCCCTAAATCAAAATATTGTTATGCCTTATTAATCCATAATTAAGTAAGCATTGCCTTATTAGTTCCATCGGTTTTTTAAGTGTCTGATCTTCTGCAACAGCAACTAGTAATTCACCCTGTTTTTTCTGTTTTCTAACAGCATTCCACATTTCAATATCTAGCTTAAAAAGCAGCTCCGCTACGTTGTCGGTATCGTCTACAATTTCCTGATCGGTTTTTTCTTCTGCTTTACTAACCAACTTTTTAAGACCTTTCGACCAATTCAACTGGCGAGTGCCTTTGAAAGCAAAATAATATAATTTGAACAGATTGGCATCTGTTTCATTTTCTGAATCTGAATAACTTCTCAAAATATCAAAAGGGGTGCGGGAATTTTCTTTTCCTTTTTTGATATGACCCTTAGTCATCTCATGCTCTAAGCCCCATTTTGCAACATAACTACCTGCTTCATTTCCGCCTTGTAAATCTAATCCGTGTTTTTCACTTGGAGTATCTAATCCTGATTTCTCACAGCAATCTTTCCAGATGTTGTACATATCCTGCTTAATACCTGGTAATGATTCTTTGCCTAAAGAGTAAGGAACAAATAATAAAACGTGATAATGGGGATGGAATCCATTTGCACCGTGGGTAATTTCAAAGCATGAGATATAGTGTTTTATTTGCCAACGCTCAAACATATCTTTAGATGCACGGACACCCTTAAAGAATTTTGAGTATGCT
>NZ_VPED01000153.1:0-1546 GCF_013417335.1 Acinetobacter sp. YH16031 | reverse complement strand
CTGCATAGCAAATTGAGTGCATGGATTCAGATATATTTACCTATCCTGCAATGCAGGTTGGACAGGGAATAGAAATTTACACTTGCTCATGGCTTCTCATTTGCGCTCTAAGGTGCTTCTAAAAAGTATAGTGGTACATAGATATAGGTAAGGTGTATTTCGTTCAATCTGAGCGATTCTGTGAGCATCTAGGACTATATTTAAATCCTATCTCTACCAATCTGATAGCTGTGTACGCCGTGACAGGTATTTGATACGTTCCCAAAAATTTGGGAGCGTACAGAGTTATCAGAATCCAACCGACTGCATGAAGTTTGATAAGGTATTGAGAAGAACAGAGGGCGTGGAGAAAACAGAAATTAGAAAAGAGAAAAGAGAATACAAGTTACATCATTTGTTTTTAAATCTATTCAAGCAATAGAGCATTAGTGTGCATACAAATATCTAGTTTTATAAATATTATTAACCATACAAATTTTTGTTTATTTCTGAATACAACTAGATCAGTAGAACAAGCCTTTCATTAAAATTAGTGATGGAATGTCTATCTGCTTCTCAATGGAAAGGAAGCGGAGCTTTAAAAGAAAAACCCCTGCTTAATACGGAGTACCTATCCTCAAACTAAGGACAGGATTTAGGGGTGGGAGCAGATTAGCTTTATCCCCTCCCTCTTTGACAAGGTACTTAAATCAATACCTGGTCTACGCTGACAGATTTTAATATCCTCCATTGCAGGACAATGAATTAACTAAGCAATTACTAATCAAATATCTCTATAGCTCTAAATAGCTCTCATTTGCTCTTACAGCTCGTTTAAGGTTAAGTGGTGCAAGTGCATAGGCAAGGTGTCTAAACGCTCTCCTATGAGCAATGGTGAGCATAAAGAATTATATTTATATCTCTATCTAGTGTTAGGATTATCTGACAACCACAATATCTAGTATCTAATAAAATACATCATCCAAAAATGGATACTGAATATGAATAACGCTCCCACCAATGGTGGAAACGTATATAAATCTTTATACCAATCATCAAACAACATATAGAACATTGTACTAATTAGCTCAGCGCAATTCTGCTCTCAGTGCTAGGAATTAATACTATTTCCACTCAACCGACTTTTCGGCTCAGTAGGTGTATGTATTCAAACAACCATAAAAACAGGTCTATTTTGATTGTAAGGTATTGAATCTTGACAAATTTGTCATGATGTGTTAGTATCTCTCTCATTACTAAAAGAACAATAAAACACTAGCCTTCAGGTACATCAATTTTATAAGTCATTGATTTTATTTAATACTGTTTCAATAGCGACAACGGTATTTTTATATTTCTTTATAAATCAATAATTTATAAACCATCTAAAATCTATCAAAATATGCCTATATCCCTTACAGCATAAGGCTTTCAGCCACATCAAAAACAATTCGGATAAACAGAGTAATAGATACTATCTAACATACATATATCTCTACTACATCTATAGCTATGTATAACATATAAATATATCAATCTTTATATAGTAAATATCATATTAACTATT
>NZ_VPED01000152.1:0-1549 GCF_013417335.1 Acinetobacter sp. YH16031 | reverse complement strand
TCCTTGTCTTGGCAGCGCTTTATGAAAGCTGGTCAATTCCATTCTCTGTGATGCTAGTTGTCCCTCTAGGGTTGATTGGCGCCTTTTTAGCAGTAATGTTACGTGGTATGCCAAATGATATTTTCTTTAAGGTCGGCATGATCACGATTATTGGTCTATCTGCAAAGAATGCTATTTTGATTGTTGAGTTTGCAAAAGCACTAAGAGAAGAAGGAATGGGTTTAGTGGAGGCAACCGTTGCAGCCGCTAAATTGCGCTTACGTCCAATCCTAATGACATCTTTGGCATTTACCTGTGGCGTTATTCCTTTAGTCATTGCCAGTGGCGCTAGTTCTGAAACTCAAAAAGCGATTGGTACAGGCGTCTTTGGCGGCATGATCAGCGCAACAATTCTAGCTGTTATTTTTGTACCGATTTTCTTTATTGTCGTCATGAGCATGGTTGAGAAATTCTCGAAACGTAAAGCGGCACATTAAGCATCAAAACTGAGAATAAAAGCTGTGGGTTAACGAGTTTAGCCCACAACAAATCTTTCATTTACATCTTTATTTCAGAATTGATTTAATAAACCATCAATATAGGTTTGATCATGAAAGCTACGAATCTTGATCCGAAACGCTGGTGGATATTGCTCGCTGTCGTGCTTGCATTTCTGCCGATTGTGATTGATATGACTGTACTGCATGTTGCGGTTCCCTCATTAACCCAATCGCTGAGTGCCACAAGTAACCAAGTCTTATGGATTATTGATATTTATCCATTACTTATGGCTGGACTTTTAGTTCCGATGGGAACTTTGGCTGATCGTGTCGGCAATCGTAAGATTCTGCTGATTGGCTTGGTTATATTTGGAATTGCCTCAGTCCTTGCGGCATTTTCCCAAACGGCTTCTATGCTGATTGCCGCACGTGCTTTATTAGCATTAGGCGGTGCCATGATTATGCCCTGTGTATTGGGTATTATTCGCAGAACCTTCGAAGACAGTCGCGAACGTGCCATTGCGCTGGGTATTTGGGGCACAATCGGATCAGCCGGTGCCGCCATTGGACCGCTCATTGGTGGGGGATTGTTAGAATATTTCTGGTGGGGTTCAGTTTTCCTGATTAACGTCCCAATCATGCTGGTTGTCGCACCAATGTGCTATTTCTTATTGTCCCGAAAAGAAGCTATAACCCCTGGACATTGGGCATTTGGTCAAGCGCTATTGCTGATTGTCGGTTTGATTTCGTTTGTATATGCACTAAAAGCAGGCTTAGGCGGTAAACAGTCGTTGTTGATTGTCTTGCCTTTGGTCGTTTTATCTATCGGCTTATTAACCATATTTGTACGCAAACAGCTGAATTCTCCTCAGCCGATGCTAGATCTTTCGCTATTTTCACGTCCTGCTATTTTAGCCGGCATTATTATGGCAATGGTTGCTGCAGGCGCTTTGGCAGGGGTTGAGTTAACTTTGGCAATGGAGCTGCAATATGTCATTCGTTTAACACCGCTGCAAGCCGGTCTTTTTATGGTTCCGATTATGGTTGCGGCCGCTATTGGCGGGCCTATT
>NZ_VPED01000015.1:0-80689 GCF_013417335.1 Acinetobacter sp. YH16031 | reverse complement strand
CTCATGAAATACGGTATTCTGATGTGACAAAACCTGAATCCTGGTCGTTAAAGTGTTTGTTTGCACTCATATTTTAACTGTTAGGACTCAGGTTTTTTTATTTAAAGCAAACTATGGGACAGCAGTGCGATGCAGGCTTTTTTTTAGCGAACTTTTTGATTCAGTTCGTTCAGGAAGAGTTCAGCATCCAGCTGGCTATTAAATACTTTTTTGTATTCTCCAGCTTGCTGAATAGAATGCGGTGTATATTGAAGGGAGATTTCAAACAGACCAGTCGCAGCATTTCTGCTGACATGAACCGCAATAATATGCCGAGTATTTAAATAAAAACCATCTTCGATTTTCACTAACATCTTGAATAAGACCTCTAGTATATCAATTTGAAGATTTCTTCATGTTTAATAGAAAAGTATAGTTTTACTTTCCTGTCTAGCCTCTTACTGTAAACCTTTTATGTGACTGATTTCACATTATAGTATTTTAAATGCGCTTAAATTCACCATTTAAAATAAGTCAATAATAAAAAGCCGGATCAGTTGATCCGGCTTTTTACATAACGATCTTATACGCTTAACATGCTGTTCAATGTCTCTGAGACATTTTTCGATTTCACCTGTGGTTTTAAAGCTTCAAGTTGTGCTTTGACTTCACTGCGTTGCGGTTCAATCAGGGTATACCAGCGTGAAAGCACCTGAAGCAGACGTGAACCGACAATCGGGTTTTTCTGATCCAGATATTTCGCCAGCTCGATATAATGCTGCACACCAAAGCTCCAGGTATTGACCGGATTGGCATTCAGACCGCCACTCACCGCACGGATACGGTTTGGTACTTTCAGGTCATAATCTGCATGCTCAGTGAGTGCTTTAATTGTTTCTGCAGTCGCTTTTGGATGAGCTGCTTGCAGCATGAACCATTGATCCAGTGCCAGTGCTTCATCTTTAAAACGGTTATAGAAATCATCCACGAATGCTTTGGCTTGAGGCGCATCATTCCATACCAGCACACGCAAGGCACCTAAACGTTCAGACATATTGCCTGTATTTTGGTATTGCTGCTCTGCCAGTTCAAATGCACTTTCATCACCTTGACGTGCAATCAGCATTAGCATGATATTTTTCAGTGCACGCACACCCATCGCCTGAGAGAAATCTGACTGCAATTCAGGATCCAGACCCAGATAGATTTCTTTAGCTGTTGCTCCAAAAGCACGTGCCAATTTATGCAGCAAGGCATCACGTTTTTCCTGAATCATGGCCGGATTGTAGTCTGTATCAATCCGGCTACCCAGGTAACCTTCTGCCGGTACATCAAATAAGCGTGAAGCCAATAGCGGATCTTTTTGAATCAGATCAGGCAAGGTATTTAGCATTGCCTCGATATAGATTTCAGAAGGTTGATCATCCAGCAAAATGCGTTCTAATAAAGTCTGGGTCGCCTGCCACTGGTTAAAACCATTGGTTTCATATTGCAACAGGAACGCCAGTTCTTGTTCAGAGTAATCAAAATGCAGATCAACGGGTGCAGAGAAGTTACGCAGTAAAGAAACAACCGGCTTGCTGGTTACGCCGCTAAACTCGATGGTCGCTTCATCCTGATCAAACAGATACACCCCATCTTTGACGCCATTTTCAAATAAGGCATCTGAGTTCAGGCTCTGCTGCTCGCCTGTAGCCGCATCAAACAAAGCCAAAGCCACTGGAATCGGAACAGCTTTCAGATTCGGATATTTCGGATGAGCTTTCAGGCTTTGCTTAAAGCTAAGACGATAAGTTTGTGCATCTGCATCATACTCACCTTTTGCGACCAGTTTCGGTGTACCTGGCTGGTTATACCAGGTCAGGAAGTTCGATAAATCTACCCCTGAACCGGCAGTCAAGGCAGCCACCCAGTCTTCAACCGTTACGGCCTGACCATCATGACGGCGGAAATACTCATCTGTACCTTGACGGAATTTTTCTTTACCGAGCAAAGTCGCCATCATACGGTTAATTTCTGCACCTTTTTCATACACGGTCGCCGTATAGAAGTTATTAATTTCTACAAAATGATCCGGACGCGGTGGATGCGATAAAGGGCCAGAATCTTCCGGAAACTGATGCGCTTTCAGGACTGCCACATCATCAATACGTTGTACCGCAGCAGATTGTAGATCTTCAGAAAAAGACTGATCACGGAATACGGTCAAACCTTCTTTCAGACACAGCTGGAACCAGTCACGGCAAGTAATCCGGTTACCCGTCCAGTTATGGAAATATTCATGGGCAATCACTGATTGCACACGCATGATGGCAGCATCAGTTGTATATTCTTCATCAGCCAATACACATGAGGTATTGAAGATATTCAGTCCTTTGTTTTCCATCGCACCCATGTTAAATGCGCTGGTTGCTACGATCATATAATTATCAAGGTCGTATGGCAGACCATAATGCTCTTCATCCCAACGCATGGAATGCTTTAAGGCTTCCATCGCGATTTTGCATTTTGGAATGTCTTTTTCTTCAGCATAGATTTCTAGTGCCACATCACGACCTTCTGATGTGGTATAGCGGTCTTTCATCACTGCCAGATCACCGATTACGCAGGCAAATAAATAGCTCGGCTTTTTGGTTGGATCTTGCCAAAGTGCATAGTGACGGTTTTCATCCACTTCGCCGGTTTCGATCAGGTTACCGTTAGCCAGTAGAACCGGATACTTTTTGTCAGCTTCGACACGAGTGGTAAATACAGACAATACATCTGGGCGGTCTGGATAGAACGTAATTTTACGGAAACCTTCCGGTTCGTTCTGAGTTACGAATAAATCTGAACTGGCCTGATACAGACCTTCCAGCATGGTATTGCTTTCTGGATGAATCTTGACCACTGTTTCAATAGTCGCCTGATCTGGAGCATTGCTAATCACCAGTTGCTCAGCATCCAAAATATAATCTGATGCATTTAGTGGCTGACCATTTAACTGGATCGATTGCAGTTCCAGGTCACGACCAAGCAATACCAGATCACCTGCTGTTTGGCGCTGCATCTCCAGTTTGCTGCTGACCAGCGTATGATCGTCATAGACTTGAATATTCAGGTCGATTGAATCTACAACAAAAGAAGGTTTTTGATAGTCTTTTAAATAAATGGTTTGATCTGCTTCGATCACCGGATTCGCCGCGATATTCATATAATGTCCTGATCCTTTATTGCACAGCTTCTAAGGCAAAAGATTGTCAATGCATTGATCATACGCCTTGATCTTGAACCTGTCTGTGCGTTTCATTTGTATTGTATATGGGAATAATTACTGATCTTTTCAATTGAGCTACATCAAAATATACGATAATCGCCTTATATTTGCCCGATATCTAAAATCCCCATCTCTAAAACAACTTAAAGATAAAATAAAAAAAGCTTTCATCTGCACTGTATGATTCCTCTATGCATGATTCCTGCACATGCAAAGTATTATTCCAATATGAAAAATTACTGCCTGACTTCAGGACAACCTTATATCTAATTTAGATGCTGGGCGCTGCAAAACCTGACTTCTAAAAGATTAAGTTCTGGTTAATCTGCGTTCCAAATTTCATTTTAAATGCACAAATGACATGCACCAGTTTGAATGCATTTTGCATCACCCAACAGCAATGGCAGGATTCAAAGAAAGATATATGCCAAGTTTTCGGCTAATATCATATTTTTTTACATTTTCTTATGTGCTTGATTTAAAAATATATAATTTATGATTAATAGCAATTCCGAAATATTGATTAAAAAATAAGCATAGTTTTTGCTACAGTTTAAGTGTGTTTTCTCCAAGCGCAAAGACTCCAAGAATAACGACAACAAAGAAATTGAGGTGAGCTATGTATTTAAAACAGCATGTGGTACGGATTGAAAATCTTAAAACACTTCAGGTTCTGGATCAGGCCAATATTGATCATAAAGTTATTGCCCTGTTCATGAGTTCTGAGGGCGTTCAGCTACAGGCGCATGAGGTCAGTGCGATTCTGAATACTTATGATGCACTCGGTGCCAAAAAGGTTCCATCCAAAAAAGTGCAGGCGTTGATTCAAGCGAAACATCAAGGAGAGGAAGACGAAACATTACCCTGCCCCGTTTGAAAAACGATGATCCAGTTTTCTTGAATACAGGGCTACTTCGGTAGCTCTGTTCGCTTAAGGCTCTCTTCTCCTGAAATCTGCTTTATTAAAAATATTCTCAAATGACGCGTGACTTTGATGAGCTGTGTATAATCGCAGTTTCTCTTTATTCTGGAGTTGTGCGCAATCATGGTATTCAACGTTCTGCAAAAACAGCTTGATGAAAGTACGCAGTGCCCGTTATGTAAGGCCTCCATGTACTGGATCGAGGCAGAACAGTATGATCAGGACATTACTTATCATGAATGCAGCCACTGCCAGCATCAGCTCTATACCGACCAGAAACACAACTGTTATTGCGATCAGTGTCTGGCTCAGCGTAAACGTATGCTGAAAGAAGTCCGTTTACAGGAAAACCGGAAATTTCATAAAAAGCAGGATCGGCATGAATATGAGCTCAATCAGCTCAGCTTTATTAATAAACTGTTTCTGCTCTCGATTCTGGATGAACAGGTTCAGGAACATAGCCAGCATCAGGAATATATTGACTGGCATGCTATTAAATATTATTCCATCAGCCCGAATTACCTGTATCAGCATGGTCTGGTCAAAAATCTGCTGAAAGATCAGATTCTAGTTCCTAGAGATATTCAACAAGAGAATCAGCAGTACTATATTAATGTACGTCTGGATGGCTATTCTGAGCCAAGCCTGTTTAGTATTACCCAGCAATTGCGTTACTGGTTCTATGAAAATCTGAGCAAAGGCGTACCTTTTAAAAATGCGGATGAAGTCAAAGATGCACTGTATTGTCTGCTGTGTCAGGAAGTCATTCAATTCGCACAGTTCTATTGCCGTAGCTGGGGTATCCAGATTGCGGGCAATCAAAGTTTTCAGACCTTCTGCTATCGCCTGCTCGATGTTTTGGCTGTGGGACAGATTTATTATCTGGTGCAATCGGCCCTCGAATATCTGTATCAGCAGAAAGCTTTAAAACCACGAAATGAAAATTTCATTAATACCAATTTACTGAAAAAGACCCTACAGCAGTATCGGGAACGTTCAGTGAATGAAAAATGGGAAACCTCTATTCTGCCTCGTCCACCACAATTGCCTTTGAGCAAAATGAGCAGCATCCTGTTTTTCCGTTTCCTGGGTTATGATGAAAATATTTTCTTCCAGCCGATCTGGCGTTCATGGCAGAAGATTGAACCACGCCTGAAATTTTATTCACAAAAACGCTGTATGCATTGCGGCTCACAAGAGCTTACTGTTGAATATGATGCTAGCGATTATGTCAGTCTGTTATGCCGTAACTGCAAACATCAAGACCATTATTTTACCCGCTAAGCATTTAGCAGCCCTATTCATATTTGAAAGATCATGATGATGAATACTTCCATGCAACAATTACAAAATACTCTTCTCGATCAGATCTGTGAAGCCTGGTCATTGCTTCAAGAGCAGCAACCATTGGTGCATGTGATGACCAATGCGGTGGCCAGCAACTATGTGGCCAATATCTTGCTGGCTGCGAATGCTTCACCCGCAATGATTGATAATCCTTTTGAAGCAGAAAGTTTTGTCAAAATTGCCGGGGCACTCAGTTTAAATCTAGGAACACCGACTACCGAACAGGTCGAGGCGATGCAGATTGCTGCGAAAACAGCATACAGTATTCAAAAGTCATGGGTACTAGATCCTGTTGGTTATGGAAATGTACTGCATTGGCGTTCAAGCGTTGTGGATCAGCTCATGACCTATCAACCCACAATTTTACGGGGGAATGCTTCAGAAATTGGTGCTTTAGCTGGAAAGAATATCGAGTCCAAAGGCGTCAATAGCACAGTCGATAGCTCAGAAGTCTATCTACAGGCGCAGTCTTTACTAGAGCAATGTGAATGTATCGCTATTTCAGGTGAGTCTGATTACATCATTTCCAGAGATTATCCAGTGATTCAGGTTTTAGGCGGTTCATACTTACAGCCGCGCGTCACAGCAACTGGATGTGCCCTGGGAGCACTGATTGCAGCGTATAGTGCAGTAAGTTCTCCTGCGATCGCAGCACTCTCTGCCCATATTCATTTTGCAATCGCCGGTCAATTGGCTTTTGCCAAAGCACCGACCTTAGGTCATTTTAATGCTGCATTTATGGATGAGATCCATCAATTGAATATAGAAACGATCCGTCAATATGCAGACTTTCGGATTTTGGCAGATTAAGAATCTGCGGGGTGTTTTATAATGAACACATGGAACACCCTATTACACTATTCAACTTATTTTTTAGATAATTAAATTCAGTCCTAATCTGGCAAAAATAATTTTTCAAGCGCTCAAGCTGAGTATTGTGTAAGCTTTGGATGAGCTTTTGTATCTCGAATTTGACTAATATCTTTCAAAATTACGTGAAATATATATTTTACCACTTAGTCAAATTCACACTTATTTTTAAACTTTATTTAAATTTGTTTAATAATTCTAAATAAAGCATGTCTGAAATTTGATACTGCATTAAGATTTCTTACTTCTAAACCAGTAAAACCTATTACGCATTCTTGGCTTCTGAAATATTCAATACTCCATTTGGCCTGAAGAATAAGCTTAGGTGAGCATTAATATCTAAGTCATAAATAATATTCAATAAAAAAGTCAGTTGCCCTTAAGCAACTGACTCAAAAAAATAACAAAGACAGGCGATTAACCCTGATAATGGATACTCACCGATTTAATCCGGTTATTTTCGATTTCCATTACCTTGAATTGAACACCTTGGTAGTTCAGTTCAGTGCCTACCTCGACCACACTATTGGTTTTATCCAGAATCAGACCGGCAACACTGATATAGCCTGCATCTTCATCAATCAGATCCAGCATACCTAGCTCAAGTTCTAACTGGTACAAATCCAGCATACCAGATGCAATCCAGTGTGTATCATCAACTTTGACCAGATCCAGCTGCTCATCGGCATCCGGGAATTCACCGGCAATTGCCTCAAACACATCTAGCGGTGAAATCAGACCTTGTACATGACCAAATTCATCGCTTACCAGCACCAGAGAGCCTTTTGAGGTACGTAAGGTATTAATCGCGTCAATCACTTTCATTCTTTCAAAGATATAGATAGGGCGATGACGCTTGATCAAAGCTTTTAACTCTTCCGGTTCATCCAGTACATCTAACAGCTCTTTGGCACGAACGATGGTAATCACCTTATCCAGACTGCCCCGGCAAACCGGAAACAGACTGTGTGGTACAGACAGGATTTTTTCACGGATTTGTTCCGGACTATCCTCCAGATCAACCCAGGAAATCTGACTTCGTGGGGTCATAATCGATGCTACAGAACGCTCTGCCAAGGTCAATACCCCGCCAATCATATAGCGTTCTTCATCCACAAAGGTTTCCTGTGCTTCATGCTGAGTAGTACTGGTGGTTTCAAGCTTGGCGCCCATCAGTTGAAGAATACTGTTAGCAGTACGATGTCGCAGCGGAATCTTGGCTTCATGTTTCGCAGCATTGCGCTGACTAAACTGGTTAAAGGCTTCAACTGCAATTGCAACGCCAATACCGGAATAAATATAGCCTTTCGGAATATGGAAACCAAAACCTTCTGCCATCAGGCTGATCCCGATCAGTAACAGGAAGCTTAAACACAGAATCACGACCGTAGGATGACGATTCACAAAGTTAGTCAATGGTTTAGATGCCAGTAACATC
This sequence comes from Acinetobacter sp. YH16031, assembly GCF_013417335.1. Classification (NCBI taxonomy): domain Bacteria; kingdom Pseudomonadati; phylum Pseudomonadota; class Gammaproteobacteria; order Moraxellales; family Moraxellaceae; genus Acinetobacter; species Acinetobacter sp. YH16031. The sequence goes on along the minus strand of NZ_VPED01000015.1, from coordinate 72,877 downwards.
ACGGCCATCGCGATAATCATGGCCGCCATCATGACATAGATATTATCAACCATACCTACGGCGGTAATCACCGAGTCCAGTGAAAATACGGCATCCAAAATGACAATCTGAGCCACAACAGCCGTAAAGCCCGCATATGCCACCTTGGTTGTGACCTGTATTTCAGGCTTACCTTCAATTTTTTCATGAAGTTCGGTAACGGCTTTATAGAGCAGGAATAAACCACCAAAGAGCAGAATCAAATCCCGTCCAGAGAAAGTCCAGTTAAATAATTGAATAAGTGGTTGAGTCAAGGTGACTAACCAAGAGATCGCAAACAGCAGACCTAAACGCATCAGCAAGGCCAAGGATAGACCAATCACACGGGCCTTATCACGCTGTTCAGGAGGAAGTTTCTCAGCCAGAATGGCAATAAAGACTAGGTTATCAATACCTAAGACGATTTCGAGAATGATAAGAGTAATTAAACCAACCCAAATTCCGGGATCTAATAAAAATTCCATTAGAACACCATCCCATTTGAGTATGTAAGCAACGAATATGGAAGATCAACGCACGGCGAGGGATCCATTTAATTTAACCTTTTCGACTTAAGATGTATCCATTATGCATAAACTTATGATTTTTGAACAATAAAATTTATGAAAAACTGTTGCACCGCTTTGTCTTTCCTTATTCTAAAATCTTTTAATTTTCAAATCATTGGCCTGAACCTGTTATGTTCTACATAACTCATTACAAATTAAAGAAAATTTAAGCTTCTTTTTGACCCTAAGCCCATTAAATCTATCTGATAGAAGCCTGAGATATAAATTACTGTTTCTCTTAATATTCATATCTCTTCATACATCATAAAATATTGAATGATCCACTATCCTGCTACGTCCCTTAAATCCACTTATCTAAAGACATATTTTAAATATGGATTTTTTATTAAAATAGTTCATACACGTTATAAATAGTTAGTCGTGGGATCAAAAAGATGCATAAGTTTCTCATCCAAAACGGTTTTATTCGATGAGTGACCAATTTAAATGTACTCGCTCTAGCTTTCGATCAGATTTGAGAAATCCGAATCTGCATCGTGCTACAGATTAAAAAATGTATCAGAGCATTCATTTAAACAGCATCGATTTTGAATTGTATTTCCGCATACTCACCAAAAGTAAGATATGCGCAGGTCGGCCATTTATCCATATGGTTTGCCAATCTAGTTCTTATTCAGACTCTAAATTTAATCTGGAGTCTTAAGATTTGCATGTCATATCAATGCCATTCATCTGGATAAAGACAGTTACAATTTGCCCCGATTGATCTACAACACGTAAATCACCTGATTTTTTTGATGTTAAGAAGATCTAACAAATGCAATCTCGTTAACATTTTAAAAATAAAGGTTGAAACATGTATAAACTTTTACATAAAATGTCAGTGCCCTAGAAAAATAAATAAAAGGAACATTTCATGACTAAAAAATATGCAAAATTTTTACCTTGTGCAGAAGACTTTAATTTAGAAAACTTTCCATACTACTGGGTGACTCAAGTTCATGCCCAATATGTCCTAAATGTAGATCATGCACTAAAAAAATATGGTGTCGATAATTCACGTCGCCGTATCTTGCTTGCTCTTAAAGCCAAACCACATGCCAGCGTTTCTGACTTGTCAGAAATGGTCGTATCTAAAATGTCGACAACCACCAAGATCGTTTATCGCTTAAAAGATGAAGGTCTGGTTGAAACCTATTCCTGTGAAGACGATGCTCGTATTACCCGTGTCGTGCTGACTGAAAAAGGAATGGAAATGACACATAAAATTAATGACCTGACCAATGTTGTATTGGAACAGTCATTTGAAGGGCTAACCCCATTACAAATTGAAAAAACCATGGAAAGCTTACGCCATATCTTTAAAAACTTGGCTCGTTAAGTATTTTTTCAATTTTGAATTTAGCTGGCGAGATCAATAACACCTTTTATAATAATTAACGATCCGCCATTGCTTTCTAGGTTTTAGGAATCAAAAAAGTTCAGCTGTGGACTGGCTTTTTTGATTCTTTCTTTTGGTACATGTGAACATTCGAACTCCTCTACTGGAAATCCCTGCACAAAGCTGCGAATATCCGGTTGCGTGAGATTCAGCCATTCATGTAAACGTTCATGCGGAATCACAATGACTGAACGTTTAATATTTCCTGGCTCATGAAACTCTTTCATCATGGGATGGTCTATTGCATCCATCGTAATCATACTGGCTGAACGTACGATTTCATCCTGCACCCGTGCAATTTCATACAGTGCCGCAATAAAGGTCGCTTTTCCATCTTTACGTCTGACGCCCCAGCGCTGTGGTTTATTATCAAAATACTTTGATTCATAAAATTCCGAGACGGGAATCACCCCAAACTTGCATTTGGCTGTCGCCTCCGCAAAGGTTGGTTTTTGCAGCAAAGTTTCATTTCTGGCATTGTAGGTTTTTGTCCCAATCGTTTTATCCTCTGCCCATTTGGGAATGAAGCCAAAATTAACCGAACGCCATTCCAGACCTTGATCAGATTGAAATAACAAGGGTGTAGCATAATTCGGATAGACTTCTTCCGGATATTCAAAGGGAATTTCCGGTAAGCCCAGATCATGTATTTGCTGTGAAGTTAAAGGCTTAAAGTTGGCACACATGCTTAATCAGACAGATCACTTGATGTTCTGATTATAGCTTGATGCCAAGCTTAAACCTGTATGGATTATGAACAAGTTTCTATCATGTAATATTATTCACTGGGTACAGTCAGCCAGTGAGTACGGGTGAATTCCTCAAAAATCCAGCGTCCATTAAAACGCCCAAGTCCAGAGTTTTTCTCTCCACCAAACGGTGCATTGGCCTGATCTGCCACACTAATACCATTGATATGGGTCATACCGATATCCAGCTGCTCCGTAAAATGAATACCACGTTCAATATTCGAGGTGCAAACTGCACTGGATAAGCCAAAACGGGTATCATTGGCCAGCTTTAAAGCATGTGCTTCATCACGAGCTTTCAGTATCGGTAGAATTGGTCCAAAACTTTCTTCCTGAGCCAGTGGAGATTCAGGTGCTACCCCAGTAAAGATATGTGGATAAACCAGATTACCTTCTATACCCCCTTCATATACCAGCTCTGCACCCTGCTCTTTTGCACTTTGAATAATCTGCTGATGTTTTTTGACCTGACTCTGATTGATGATCGGCCCAATGATGGTCTCTTCCAGATTTGGATCACCCACAGCAACAGTTTTCACTCGCTCTAAAAGCTTTTCCACATAGGCATCATGGATGGATGCATCAACAATGACCCGATTCGTGCTCATACAGATTTGTCCCTGATGCATAAAGCGCCCCATGATTGTCAGTTCTACTGCCAGATCAAGATCAGCATCATCCAGAATCACCAGTGGCGCATTTCCGCCCAGTTCTAGCGCCAGACGTTTAATTCGAGGGCTGGCTAAGGCTTTGCTTCCTACATTCTGTCCGACTTCAGTAGAGCCCGTGAATGAGATCATTTTTGGAATCGGATGTTCGACAAAATAATCACCGATTTCACTGCCTGCACCTGAAACCACATTGAGCACACCTGCGGGTAAACCAGCTTCTTCAAACAATTTGCCTAATAAGGTTCCACCTGTCACTGGTGTATCACTTGCTGGCTTGAGTACCACACTATTTCCACAGGCAATCGCTGTTGCTACCGAACGCATGGATAAATGAAATGGAAAATTCCATGGGCTAATGACACCAATCACACCCAAGGGTTTACGCAGTACCAGACTTTTACGTTGGGGATCTTTGCTCTCCAGCTGTTCAGTCTTGATCTGCTCCGGAAATTTCTGACTTTCCTGAATAATGGATAAAGCAGCGCCAACTTCCAGACCCGCTTTAAAACGGGTACTTCCAGACTCAAGAATTAACCAGTCAATAATTTCATCTTGGCGTGCCTGAATCACCTGTTGTAGTTTTTGCAGGATTTGCTGTCTTAACTCAACTGATTTAATATCACCCTGTTGAAAGGCTTTATCAGCTGCCGCATAAGCCGCATCAACATCTGCTGTACTGGCAGCCTGCAAAGTAAAAATCGTATCTTGAGTATAAGGATTCAAATTCTGAATCATTTTCTGGGAACGGCCAGGTTGCCACTGGCCCGCAATAAACTGCTGATCCAAATTTTGATATGCCATGCTGTTCTTCCCTGCAATTTATTGATTTGCTTTTACTTTAGCAGAGCCATTTCAGGATGGAAGTGACAGCGACGAATTGTTACGCTTTTATCTTGAGCTTTCTAAGTGAATGAAACTTACTGATCCATGAATCTCATTCTTTGCTGTCTAAATCTTCCAGTACGTCAGCCCAAATACGATTCTTAGAAATTAAAAATTGTGAATTAAACTGAGTCTTAAATACACTATCCAAAGCTCTACAACCACCCAACATAAGGAGCTGTAAACGCTCATAGGAATAGCGATTGGCAAATATAAAGCTAGTGTTTAACAGATAATTATTATTAAAGTTTTCTTCCATGACATTGTTCTATTTTAGGTGTTCAGTCAGTTAGTTTACATTCCAAAAATACATTTTTAACCTTAGATCTTATTTTAGAGCAATAAAAAAAGCCCCCGAAGAGGCTTTTTTTCAAGTTACAGGATTAGTCACCTGTATAACCTTTAAGTTTTAAACGCGCTGCATGTAGAAGCGGCTCTGTATAACCTGATGGCTGTTCACCACCTTTGAAAATCAGATCAGAAGCAGCCTGGAATGCAATGCTGTTGTCAAAGTCAGCAGCCATTGGCTTATACAGTGGATCATTCGCATTTTGCTCATCCACAATTTTCGCCATGCGTTGCATTACTTCTTCAACCTGTTCACGCGTTACGATCCCGTGACGTAACCAGTTTGCAACGTGCTGAGAAGAAATACGTAAAGTTGCACGGTCTTCCATCAAGCCCACATCATTGATGTCTGGAACTTTAGAACAACCTACACCCAGATCAACCCAACGAACGACATAACCCAAGATACCTTGACAGTTATTTTCCAGTTCTTTTAGTTTCTCTTCTTCAGACCAGTTAGTATCAGTTGCAAGAGGTGGAGTTAACAAATCATCTAAAGGCAATGCTTCAGTTGCAAGCAATTCTTGCTGACGGTTCGCTACATTAATTTGATGATAGTGAATCGCGTGAATCACTGCACCTGTTGGAGACGGAACCCATGCACAGCTTGCGCCTGCTTCAGGATGTTCAGTCTTGGTTTTGTACATGTCTAACAGCATGTCTGGTTTTGGCCACATGCCTTTACCAATCTGTGCTTTACCACGTAGACCCGTTTGCAGACCTACCATCACGTTACGGTTCTCGTAAGCTGGGAACCATTTTTGGCCTTTGATTTCCCCCTTACGAACGAATGGACCTGCTTCCATGAAAGTATGGATTTCATCACCTGTACGGTCCATGAAACCGGTGTTAATGAAAATAGTACGGTCTTTCGCCTGAGCAATACAGTTTTTCAGGTTAACCGAAGTACGACGCTCTTCATCCATGATACCGATTTTCAGGGTTTTAGCAGGTAAGCCAAGCGCCTGTTCAGCACGCTCAAACAATTCTACTGCAAATGCAACTTCTTCTGGACCGTGCATTTTTGGCTTAACGATGTACATAGAACCGGTACGTGAGTTCTTGATCGTGTTCTCACCACGGATATCAGCTACAGAAAGCAATGGAGTGACTAATGCATCCATAATGCCTTCATAAATTTCTTCGCCATCTACAAGGATCGCCGGGTTTGTCATCAAGTGACCAACGTTACGAAGCAGCATCAATGAACGACCATGAACCTTGGTCTCACCGCCTTCAACATTTTTGAAGGTGCGGTCAGCATTTAGTTTACGGGTAATGGTCTTGCCATTTTTCTCGATAGACTCTTCAAGCGTACCTTTCATCAAGCCTAACCAGTTACGGTAGCCTTCAACTTTTTCTTCAGCATCAACTGCTGCAACAGAGTCTTCCAAGTCTTGAATCGTCGTTACAGCCGCTTCAAGCACAACATCTTTCACGCCAGCTGCATCTGTCTGTCCAATTGGGCTGTTTGCATCAATCTGGATGATTGCGTGCAGGCCGTTATTTTTCAGTACGATTTCAGTTGGTGCAGAAGCTTCGCCATTGTAACCAACGAATTTAGAGCTATCCGCAACAGTTGTGGTAGAGCCGTCTTTCAGCGTTACAACCAGGGCATTACCTTCAACTGCATATTTGGTTACATCAGCATGTGAACCTTGTGCCAGCGGGAATGTTTCATTTAAGAAGTTTTTCGCGAATGCGATAACTTTTTCACCACGTTTCGGGTTATAGCCTTTACCTTTTTCAGCACCATCTTCTTCAGAGATCACGTCAAAGCCGTATAAAGCGTCGTATAAAGAACCCCAGCGTGCATTCGCTGCGTTCAGGCAGTAACGTGCATTACGTACTGGAACTACCAGCTGTGGGCCAGCCAATAGTGCAATCTCTTCGTCTACATTTTCAGTGCTGATCTGGAAATCTTCTACTTCTGGTAATAAGTAGCCAATTTCAGTCAAGAAAGCTTTGTAAGCTTGTAATTCAAATGTGTTATTGCGATGCCATTCATCAATTTTAGCTTGAATATCATCACGCTTAGCCAAAAGTGCTTTGTTTTTAGGGCTAAGATCAACAACGACTTGTTCAAAGTTTTTCCAGTATGTTTCGCTGTCCAAACCAGAACCTGGTAATGCTTCATTTTCGATAAAATCGTAAAGTTCTTTAGCAATCGCTAACTTGCCTTTTTGAATACGTGCAGTCATTGTCTTTCCTGATATTGCTACTTTTTATACAAGAGATTCTAGTATACCGATTAAAATCTAGCTGAATAGTACTATCACACCGTAAAATAATGAGCATTTTTCCAATAAGAATACCCTCATATCCTTATTAAATGATGTCTCACACGATGCAATATCATCCTGCTAAATACCCTCATGACAGTGTATAAAGTTTTTGAAATGTAGGAATTAGACTTAAGTTCAGATTTTTGAATAAAAGTTGTCCGTTCTTTTTATACAAGGTCATATTTAGATCAAGATTAAGCCATGTTTGGCTGAGCTTGTCGATCTTTGACGCAATGAAATGCATAAAAAAGCGCCGGTCATGACCAGCGCTTGTTGTATTTATTCAGGCTCGCTTGAAGCTATTTTCTCGATCTGACGATGTTCAGAATGCAGATATTCATCTGATTGCATCTCCAGCAAACGTGAACGAGTCCGTTCAATTTCAAAAGCCAGTCGCTCACCTTTATAAAGATCAACGATATTATCTTCCGAAGTTAGCAGCAATTTGACTCCACGGTCATAAAATTCATCAACCAGATAAATGAAACGGCGTGTGGCATCATTCAGGAAATCGGTTAAATGCGGCACATTGCTGACCAATACCGTATTGTAGATATTCGCAATTTCAATGAAGTCAGCCGGACTACGCGGTTTTAGGCATAGTTCAGAGAACTCACACCACAACACATCTTCAGTATGTGCCACAGTTTCAACAATGCGGTTATTGATGATGATTGGCTCTTGAGAAGAGGTTTGGGTTTGAGTCAGTGCGGTATAGCGATGTGCCAACCAGTTTTTATTGTCGTGCGTTAGTGGATATTTGAATAATTGCGCCTGTTTTAAGACACGTAAACGGTAATCCACACCGGCATCGACATTCAGAATGACACAGTTTTTCTTGACCATTTCAATGGTTGGCAGAAAACGGTCACGGTGAATCCCGTTTTTATATAAACCATCTGGCGCAATGTTCGAAGTCGCTACTAGCGTAATGCCACGTTCAAACAGCTTCTGGAACAGATCACTCAGGATCATGGCATCGGTGACGTTAGATACAAAAAATTCATCAAAGCAGATCACCACAGCATCTTTATAAATCTGATCCGCTACCAGATCCAACGGATTGCGCTGGCCTGAAAGCTTGTTTAACTCACGATGCACATGCTGCATAAAGTGGTGAAAGTGCATACGGGTTTTACGGCGAAATGGAATCGACTCATAAAACTGATCCATGAGCCAGGTCTTGCCACGACCTACTCCACCCCACATGTATACACCTTTTGGCGAAGTCTGACGACGGAAACGGCGAAAGGCCTTCTTAGAAGCTTTAAAACGCTGAATTAATTCCAGCCAGGTACGATTCAGCTCATGTACTGCCATGGCCTGTGCATCATCAGGCATAAACTGTCCTGAAGACAAAGCCTGTGCATAACGTTCTGCAGGAGAGATCGGACTAAAAGCGGTGCTGTGCTGTGAATTAAAATCGGACATAGGTTTCGTACTATTCAGGATCTATTTAATTATAGCGGAGTTTAGAACGCACACTATAACACTTTGGCATTAACTAACTTAGGCTATTTTATATATTGCCGAGGACTTTGCCCAAACCAGCGCTTAAAGGCATGGTTAAAAGCAGCCGGTTCGGAATAACCCAATAACTCTGCAATCATTTCAATCGAATACTGTTTATATTCAATGAGTCGCAAAGCTTTATCTTTAATAATCTCTTCGCGAATCTGTTTATAACTGGTATCGAACTGCTGTAATTGATGGCGTAAAGTACGTTCTGGAATATTCAGAGCTTGAGCCGTTTCAGCCATACTCGGCATCAAACCGGTTTGCAGCTCCAGATAATCCTGTACTCGCTGTACCACAGTCGGGACATCCGCATCTTCCGCCAGACGTTCCAGTTCAGCCAGACACTTTGCTTCATACACTGCAAAGGTCTCCGCATCTGCTGAAGGAATCCGGATATCCAGAATAGCCTCATCAAACCAGAATGCAGCTCTTGCAGCATCAAACTGTACCTGTGTTCCATAATAATCATGATAGATTTTCTGGGTAGCAGGTTGTTCCGGTGCGGCGAAAGGCAGTTCAATCTGCAGGTCAGGTTTGGACAAACCCATCATCTTGTAGATATCGCGAATAAACTTGAATGTACCTGAAATCTCAGCTTGCGCGACCAGCATTCCCAGATGATCTTCCGTTTTCTTGGGATAATAGCAAAGCGCACTGCGGTACTCACTTTGCTCCAGTCCCAACTGACCGGTAAGATGCGTCAATTGCTGAAAACGAATTACCTGATGCATCGCATCCCGTACGGTTGGACTGGTCACCAGCAACATCAACAAAGGCCCGTAACCTGCCAATGCATAATGCTGGCCGATCAATAAACCCTGTTCTGGCTGGATATCCTGACCTACCACCTTGAGCACATCATATTCCACGCTTGGGTGAATAATTGAAGTCGGATCAAGCGCATCAACACGCAAGCCGATATTTTGCAGTTTTTGATCGACCTCTATGCCAGCCTTGCGCATGCCCTGGATCAGATACATCAGACTGAGAACAGAACGTTTCATAACCATACAAATACAATGTGATAGCTCTAGTTGTACTATAAAAATAAACCGTCGGCTATTGCCGTTTAGATCAATTTTATATCTAATAGCCAGTTAATAAATCAAGATAATTATCCATTATTAAAATAAGCAAGGAATGCGAAGATGCTGGACAATACAAGCCTTAACCATAATCATCCTTATACCAAAGTGGCCATTATCGGTGCCGGTTTTGGCGGGATAGCGATGGCAATACGTTTGCAGCAGCAAGGCATCCATGATTTTATTATTTTAGAAAAACATAGCGATTTTGGTGGAACCTGGCGCGATAATCAGTATCCGGGAGCGGCCTGTGATGTACAATCACATATGTATTCCCTTTCCTTTGCACCCAAAACTGACTGGTCAAAACGCTATGCCGAAGCACCGGAAATTTTTAGCTATATTCAAGATTTAGTCAGTGATTATAATCTTCGGGCTTTTGCTCGGCTGAATACCGAAGTACGCGGTGTTCATTACCAGCAAGACCGATGCTTATGGCAGATCCATCTGCAGGATCAAAGCATTCTGGAAGCCCAGTTTGTAGTATTTGCCTCTGGCCCTTTACATGTTCCTCAAATTCCCCATATTACGGGCATTGAAAAATTTAAGGGTAAAATCTTTCACTCTTCTCACTGGGATCATCATTATGATCTCAAGAGGAAAAATGTCGCATCGATTGGGACAGGTGGCAGTGCAATTCAATATATCCCTGAAATTGCACCCGAATGCAAACAGCTCTATGTCTTGCAACGCACTGCGGCTTGGGTCATTCCACGGGATGAACGCCTATATCATAACTTGGAAAAAAAGCTGTTTTCCAAATATGAATGGTTCCGCAAGTTACACCGGATTCGTCTGTACTGGTCCAATGAATCGCGTGTGGTGCCTATCGTAAAACCAAATGTCATGAAATATGCTCAGAAACTGGCTGAAGCTTATATTCGCTATCAGGTCAAGGACAAGGAAACTGCCAAGAAGTTAACTCCAGACTACATCATGGGCTGTAAACGGATTCTGGTGTCTAATCAATATTTCCCTACCTTTAACCGTAAGAATGTGGAACTGGTTACTGAAGGCATTTGTGAAGTGACCGAAAACAGTATTATTACAGCAGATGGTAAAGAACGTCCGATTGACTGCCTGATCTACGGTACCGGATTTATTACTGATCCAAGAATTTATCTGAAAAATTTTGACTGCACTGGCCTGAATGGCATTCACTTAAATGATGTCTGGAAAGATGGTGCCGAAAGCTATTATGGGATCTGTGTTAAAGGTTTTCCGAACCTGTTCCAGTTATTAGGACCGAATACTGTGCTGGCACATAACTCAGTGCTTTTTATGATTGAAGCCCAAGTAAGTTATATCCTGCAAATGATCGCCCTAGTGGATCAATCACATAGTGATGCGATTGTGGTCAAAGATCAGGTACAGGAAAAATTCAACCAGGATGTCCAACATATGCTGGACAATACGGTCTGGCAATCTGGCTGCGTTAGCTGGTATCAGCAGGAAGGTGGGAAAAATTTTGCCTTATGGCCTACCTATACCTGGAAATACTGGCTCAAAACCAAAACCCTTAATGCAGCAGATTATTATTTTTTAAATAAAGCCAGTTAAAAGCCCTTCACATTCATAGTGCTAGCGATGGCATAATAAAGACTGATTTATCATACTTTTTTATTATGCAATCGCTTTGGTTAGTATCCCAGCTTCTGGTCTGTTTAGTGCTTGGTTTTGTTTTTGCGAAACGGCTTCCTGCTCCCCTCACAAAAATCTGCTTTAAGGTTCTTCCGTATTTTAGTTATATTTTGCTGATTGCCATCGCTTTTGAGTTTTCTGAACTTTTAGCGGAATTACCTCATCCTGCTCAGATTCTAAATACCTCTATTACAATTGCTTTTCTCACCTCTATTGGGGCATTTGGCTGTTGTTATCTGCTCTTTAAATGGGCAGATTTCCAGCCTTCTTCTGGACGGGTATCCACTGAGCTAGTGATTAAATCACTGGTCAATATCAGTTATGCGTTCTTTGCCTTAGCCGCTGGATACTTGCTGCATTATAGTTCCACTCAAATAGGGCTTTCTGTTCAGATCAGCACTTGGCATTTATTACTGGTCTTTATGTTTCTAATTGGACTGGATCTCGCCTACTCACCACTTGATCGCTCATGGTTGAACTGGAAAATCCTGCTGGTTCCGGCAGGTTGTATTGCTGGTTCATGCGTGGCAGCAATTGCCTATTCTTTCTGGAATCCAGATATTCATTTAAAAGACCTGATTATGTTGTCGCAAGGTTATGGTTTTTATTCCATGTCGGGTGTTGTCGTCACAGAACTGAAAAATGCAGAACTGGGCAGTATTGCCCTGATGAATGACTTGTTTCGGGAAATTTTTGCGATTTTACTGATGTATTGTGCCGGCTGGCGTTACCCAAGATCAGCAATTTCTGCTGCAGGGGCGACTGCGATGGATGTGACTTTACCCATGGTCAAACAGGCCTGTGGCAATGATTTTATTCCACATGCCATGGTGAGCGGTTTTATTTTATCTGTATTGGCGCCAGTAGCGGTAAGTGTGTTGGCGGTGATTTAAAAATCCCTCCCGACCTCCCTTTAAAAAAGGGAGGAGAAGTCCCCCTTTCATAAAGGGGGATTTAGGGGGATTCAATTAGAAATAAAAATAAACTGCGGAATATTAAAAATTCATATCCGCCCTACCCAATGAATCCACTACTGTCTCCATCATTTCTGAAGCGAGTTCTACAATATCTATGCTATCAAGGCCTGACATCCAGTCCCATGAACCCGACTGTGCCTGTTGTTTATATTTTTCCTGCTGTTCAAACTGATCTGCTATTTTTTCCATCTCCAGCCTTTGTTCTAGCATCTTTTGTTCTGGTGTCTTTATTATTCTCATTTGAAATTCCTTTTTATTTTTATACAGCTTTTCTCAATGTATAAAAAAAGCCTTTCATATGAAAGGCTTTTTATCGGGTAGCCGGAATTACAATGTTGCCAGAATATCTTTTAGGGTTTGACGAGGATTTTCAGACTTGGTAATTGGTCGACCAATCACCAGATGTGTTGATCCGTCCAGCATTGCCTGCTTTGGTGTCACAATACGTTTTTGATCGTCTGCATTTGAACCTTCAGGACGAATCCCAGGAGTGACCAGTGCAAAGTCTTGTCCAATGGTTTCACGCAGCATTTTCGCTTCTTGTGCGGAACAGACCACCCCATCCAGGCCACTGTCTTTAGTCAGTTGAGCCAGACGTTTTACATGTTCATTAGGCTCGATATCCAAGCCAATATCTTTCAGGTCTTCACGTCCCATTGAAGTCAGCACAGTTACCGCAATGAGTTGAGTCTTATAGTTACCTGCTTTTAAACGCTCAATACAGGTCTCCATCATTTTACGACCACCTGAAGCGTGGACATTGACCATCCACACGCCCAAGTCTGCCGCAGCACATACCGCTTGTGCAGTAGTATTCGGAATATCATGGAACTTCAGATCTAAAAACACGTCAAAACCTTTGTCTTGAAGTGCTTTTACAATGATAGGACCTTCATGAGTAAATAACTCTTTGCCCACCTTTACTCGACATAAAGCGGGATCGAGCTGCTCTGTAATCGTTAAGGCATCAAATTGACTTTTAGCATCCAGTGCAACGATGATACTCATGAGAAGACCCTTCAAATTGACAAAATTAAACCATTATACGGACTAGCCCTATAACAACCAAGAATATTTTCGCAAAAATGATTTTTTGATTCAAATTAAGTCATTTATTTATATAATTTTTATATATTTCTTCTAAATATAATTTAGCAATAAAAAACGCCTTAGAAGCTAAGCTAAAAGGCGTTTAATCAAAACAGGCGAAGTAAAAAAATCAGTAGATTACTTCGACTTCTCATTTTTGTCTAAAGCGGTGCCGATGGCCTGTCATTAGAATTAATATCTAATACTGTTTTCTCATGTCGTGTATGAGCCGCCGCTTCTGCTGCCATCATCTTGGCAGTATTCAACTGTTCCTTACGTAGATGCTCAATATCTTTACGTAGTCGTTTAATTTCCCAATTGCTCTGAAAAACGCGGAAAACCTGCACACCGAGTAACAAGCCAACCACTATTCCTAAGGAAAGAGTCAAAAGGAGCAATAACCCTAAACGCATTGCAGGAACTTGAGTAAATAACAAGTCCACTGAGACCTCAGTCCCGTTTTGCAACACTAAAGCTAATGAATAGCCAAAGACGAGCAATAAAAGAATGACCAGAACGTAACGCATGAACACCCCGTAAATATCTTGTTTATTTGTTTGCAGATTCGTTTACTGCATCACGAAGTGCTTTACCTGGCTTAAAGTGTGGAACAGCTTTTGCTGCAACTTCAACAGATTTACCAGTTTTAGGATTACGACCCACGCGAGGCTCACGATGATGCAATGCAAAGCTGCCAAACCCGCGAATCTCAATACGGTTATCAGATGATAAAGCTTCAATCATTTGATCAATCATAATTTTCACTGCTTCTTCCACTAAAGGTTCAGCCAAATGCGGATTCTTTAGCGCGATGCGCTCTATTAAGTCAGACTTATTAAGTGCTTCAGTAGTCATCTGCGACCTCTTTAATTATCAAGCTACTCGGGATCTATTTTCCGATAATAACCTGTTTAAATACAAAACGGTAGCGCAATAATTAAATACTACGCTACCGTTTACAGTATTTGTGTAAAAAGTATTACTTAACTTACATTAACAATACAATTCACCATCTACTCTTAGTGATTCATTTGCGCTTTGATCAAGTCACCAATAGTTTTAGGACCATTGTCTTGACCAGCAGCAGCTGTTTTCAGGTTCGCAACAGCTTCTTTCTCTTCAGCTTCGTCTTTCGCTTTGATAGACAAGTTGATAGAGCGAGATTTACGATCTACATTGATGATCTTAGCTTCAACTTCTTGACCAACTTCTAGGAATTTAGTCGCATCTTCAACGCGGTCGCGGTTGATTTCAGATGCTTTAAGAGTTGCTTCAACTTCATCAGCTAACTTAACAGTAGCGCCTTTAGCGTCAACTGCAGTTACAGTACCTTTAACAAGTGCACCGCGTTCGTTAGCAGCTAAGAAATCGTTGAACGGATCGCTGTTCAATTGTTTGATACCAAGGCTGATACGGTTGCCTTCAGCATCTACAGACAGGATAACTGCTTCAACAGTGTCACCTTTCTTGTAACGACGGATAGCTTCTTCGCCTTGTTCGTTCCAAGAGATGTCAGACAAGTGAACTAGACCATCGATACCGCCTGGTAGACCGATGAAGATACCGAAGTCAGTGATTGACTTGATAGTACCTGAAACTTTTTCACCTTTGTCGTGGTTCTTAGCAAACTCTTCCCATGGGTTAGCACGAGTTTGTTTAATACCAAGAGAAATACGACGACGCTCTTCGTCTACTTCAAGAACCATAACATCAACTTCGTCACCGATCTGAACTACTTTAGATGGGTGGATGTTTTTGTTAGTGTGGTCCATTTCTGAAACGTGTACTAAGCCTTCAACGCCTTCAGCGATTTCTGCGAAACAGCCGTAGTCAGTCAGGTTAGTTACGCGAGCTTTAACGATAGAACCTTTAGGGTAACGGCTCATGATCGCTAACCATGGATCTTCGCCTAATTGTTTAAGGCCTAAAGATACGCGGTTACGTTCGCGGTCGAATTTAAGTACTTTAACAGTAACTTCTTGACCCACTTCAACAACTTCTGAAGGGTGCTTGATGCGTTTCCAAGCCATGTCAGTGATGTGAAGAAGACCGTCGATACCGCCAAGGTCGACGAATGCACCGTAGTCAGTAAGGTTTTTGATAGTACCAGTAACTGTTTGACCTTCTTCAAGCTGAGCAAGAAGCGCTTCACGGTCAGCTGAAGATTCAGCTTCCATAACAGCACGACGTGAAACAACAACGTTGTTACGTTTAGCGTCAAGTTTGATTACTTTGAATTCTAACTCTTTGCCTTCCAAGTGAGTAGTATCACGGATAGGACGAGTATCAACTAAAGAACCTGGAAGGAACGCACGAACTGGACCGATGTCAACAGTGAAACCGCCTTTAACTTTACCAGAGATAACACCAGTAACGATTTCGCCGTCTTCAAAGATTTTTTCAAGTTTAGTCCAAGTCTCAGCGCGTTTAGCTTTTTCGCGAGAAAGAACTGTTTGACCCATACCGTTGTCAAGTGCTTCAACAACTACGTCTACAGTGTCGCCAACTTGAACTTCAAGTTCGCGCTGTTCATTTAAGAACTCAGCACGGTCAACAACGCCTTCAGATTTAAGGCCAGTGTCAACAGTTACCCAATCAGAGTCGATGCTTACTACAACGCCTTGGATGACTGCACCCTTTTCAACGTTGAGGTTTAATTCGCTTTCTTCAAAGAGGGCTGCAAAAGATTCGGTCATGATATATCCGATAAAGTCAGCGGTCTTGGATCAGACAAGGCCGGTTTAATTAAGCATCTACATAGTCCATATAAAACTGATCAAGCTATGCGTCTGCTGAAATAATAGGGTTATTGAGCTAATTGCTGATCCACATATGTGGTCATCAGCTTGAATACTTCATCGATATTCAGATCTGAACTGTCGATGATGTACGCATCAGCAGCAGGTTTGAGCGGAGCAACAGTGCGTTCCATATCTCGTTTATCCCGCGCTTCGATATTAGCTAAAATGTCGTTTATTTTAACATCCAGCCCCATACCCTGCAACTGCTTTACACGTCTTTGCGCACGGGATTCAGCCGAAGCTGTCAAATAAATCTTGGCTTGTGCATCTGGGAAGATACTGGTCGCCATATCGCGGCCATCTGCCACTAGACCAGGAGCTTGAGCAAAAGCATGTTGACGGGCCACCAGAGCAGTTCTAAGTTCAGGAATTGCAGCAACTTTTGAAGCATACTCACCGACACGTTCAGTACGGATGGTTTGCGACACATCTTCACCATTCAGCCATACCTGAACACCTGATTCAGTACTGACAAATTGGATGTCCAAATTTGTTGCAATTTGTACGCATTCAGCCAGTTTAGTATCTAGTTCATCGAGTAAATTATAGTGATGCAATGACAGTCCCAATAAACGATACAAAGCCCCTGAATCCAGTAAATGAAACTGGTAATGTGCTGCAAGTTTTGCAGCCAGTGTGCCTTTGCCAGATCCACTTGGACCATCAATGGTAATAATTTGAACTGTCATTACTTTCCCGTTATTTATACAGATTTTGCAAGTTTTGCGAGGCCTAGTTTAATCCCTGTCTTGAGCTGTGCAAGAATTAATTTACTGACAAATGGAAGACGTGCCTGCAATTCTATCGTATAAGTCACCAGACTTTTGTTATCGTCCAATGCTTCAAACTCAATAATACCCAAATGATGTTTAATCAAAGGATTCTTTACGATCTTGTATTCAATACGGGAGTTCGGCTCTAGCAAGGTAATTTGCTCTTTTAGCGGCTTGACTGGACCAAAACCCATGCTACGCACAGAACCCACACCATCTGGGCGTTCAGGGTCTGCCGAATCCTTAATCCGTTCCACCTGCATTGGCGCAAAAGCCACGTTATAAGCATCGTGTTTAGACAGTAATTCAAAAACCTTATCAATCGCTGCTGGGAATTCTTTTTTTACCTGAATCGCATTTTTCATTTTTCTTTTTCCTGAAAATAAATGATTTTAAAGTGAGCAAAGTTTAACGAATTAGATTCGATTTATTTATGAGCATTCAGTAATTTTTCTTGCAATTTCAGCTGGCGTTTTTGTTCACGACGCAACTTGAAAAATGCACTCAACTGCTCAGCACACTGCTGCTGCATACAGCCCGAGTCAAATAGAAATACATGATTATAGTAGCCAGTCTCAAAAAGCTTGCGTGCACTCACCAAAGAACCTGCTTTGGGCTCATTTGTACCAAAAACGACCCGTGAAATACGCGAATGCACCAATGCACCTACACACATGGTGCACGGTTCCAGAGTTACATAGAGGACGGCATCTTCAGGCAGGCGGTAGTTTTGCAGGTTCTGACAAGCTTCACGTAATGCTACGATTTCAGCATGGGCAGTCGGATCATTTAAAGAAATAGGCGCATTGTAGCCACGGCCAATGACCTGATTTTGGCTGACAATCACGGCACCCACAGGAATTTCACCCTGCTCAGCAGCAAGTGCAGCCTGCTCATAAGCAAGCTGCATCCAATATTCATCGGTAAATTGTGTTTCGGACATTCAGACTTAAATCACATCATAGTGCTTGAGTAGCTCATTCCAGCTTTCAATGGTGGTTACCGGTGGATTCTGAGACAGAATGCCTTTCAGGCTTAAATTACTACCCTTTTGCCATTCTGGAGACAGATCTTTATCAACCAGTCGTGCACGTACACCTTCAACAAAATCAGGATGACGGATTTTCCAGTCTGAAATCTGGGTTTCCAGTTCAAAAATTTCATTCCATGAATGAACCTGTTTACCCCATTGCCATAATAACCAGCTTAAAGCAGCGGTTGCAGGAGAACCTTTTTGCAGGTTTTCGCTGGCCTGACGTAACCAGTCACTACGCGCATCACTCAAACCAATAATTGATTCATAATCGTGCTCGAAGTTTACGCCACGACATACACTGTGGATTACATCCAGTGAGTTTTGCAGAGGACCCGGGCCTACCGGACGGTGCATGCTGTTCAAGGTGTCATCAATCGCACGGAAATCCCCAGCTGGATAATGTTCCCAGTCTATATTTACGACCTTATCTAATACTGAATCACGCTGTGCATCACAGATATGAGTCGCCCAGCCAATACCGTAAGCACCCGCAGCAGTCATAATGGAACCCGTTAAACCTGTAAACAGGCCAATCGCTCCACGGTCTGCCAGGAAGCGGGTCGCACCCACATCTGGATATAAACCAATATTAATCTCAGGCATGGCCAGACGTGAATACGGCGTCACCAAACGGAATGGAGCCGCCATAAACAGGCCTAAACCACCACCCATAACATAACCTTCACCCCACACCAATACCGGCTTGGCATAGTTATGTAGTAATAAATCTAACGCATATTCCTGTTCAAAAAACTTATTGGCCGTTGCCACTTCATCATTAATTACTAACTGACGCAGCTTACGCACATCGCCACCAGCACAAAATGCTTTAGGCGTAGTTGAATCTAACCAGATCGCTTTTACGCTGTCATCTGCATGAAAGTCCTGAAAAACTTCCAGTAGTGCAGAAACCAGAGATTCATCTAAAGCGTGTAATGATTTTGGACGATTCAGGCGAACAATGCGCCAGCCATTATTGGCTTGTTCAACAATCAGGTCCGGATGGTAAGGTTTAGTTACAGGAGAATAAGTCATGCGTCCAGCTGCCAATCTATAGGCTCAATGCCATGTTGTTTGAGATAATTATTCGTTTTCGAAAAAACTTTACAACCAAAAAAACCACCCCGGTTTGCTGACAAAGGCGAAGGATGTGCTGCCTTTAAGACCAGGTGTTTATTTTGATCAATGCGCTGTCCTTTACGCTGTGCGTATGCGCCCCAAAGAATAAAAACGATATGTTCACGTTGTTCATTCAATACATCAATGACGTGATCTGTGAATTCTTCCCAGCCACGTTTCTGATGTGAAGTTGGCTGTGCTGCCTCTACAGTCAGTACAGCGTTGAGCAGAAGTACACCCTGTTCCGCCCAATGAGTTAAATCACCATGTTTAGGGATTTTTACGCCTAAATCATTATGTAACTCATGAAAAATATTACGTAAAGATGGAGGTAATGCAACCCCTTTTTGCACCGAGAAGCTTAAACCATGCGCCTGATTCGGGCCATGATAAGGGTCCTGACCAATGATGACCACTTTGACTCGGTCTAATGGCGTTGTATTCAAAGCATTAAAAATCAGGTGATTCGGTGGATAAATCACCTTGTCTGCTTTTTTTTCTTCAATTAAAAACGTTTTTAACGCATCCATTTTTGGACTCAATAAAAACTCACTGAGTCCATATTTCCAGCTGTCATCTAACTGAACTTTATTCAGTTTCGCAATTTGCTGTTCATTTAAAGACATGCTTCAATCCTAAATCTATGTCAGTCTGCGTTTATATTTGAATTTTTAAGGCTGGACTTGCAGTTCCACAGCCGGGTTATGAAATGGAAGACCCTGTTTCAGTTTCGCAAACATCTCTGGATCTGTCCACTCTGCCCGCACCTGCTCCGAGAATTCAATCTGTTCCAGGCTAAGTGGACCCATCTGTTCATTCTGGATATCTTCCAAGAAGCTTTGCGCATAGCCGGTATCAGTTTCATGAACAATCACAGAATAAACTTCAACATCCCCTTCACCATTCTGAGTAATGGTGGATGCCAATACCTGCTGAGCCAAGAAGAAGAAAATACGTGAAAACTGTTCTGCAGACGGTGAAACCGGCAAAGATACCCAGCGTGCACTAAAGTTTTTACATGCCTGAATATATTCAGGATCATCTTTTTGCCAGAAGCAGATCGCATGATCAAAAGAATCAAAGAAATCCTTAATCACCCCTTTGAGCAGACCAAAATCATATACCATCTGGCCATGATCCAACTTCGACGCTTTCAGCAATAACTCAACTTTATAACTATGACCATGGATCGAACGTTTACAGCGATCCGAGGTGCAGTTACGCACAATATGAGCATTTTCAAACTTAAATAACTTACGAATTAACATATGCCGTAATGTCGTCAAAAAATAGGTGAATTAATTTCAATTATAAAGCAAAAGTAAACCTATGAGGATTAATTTTGCAGTTCGTCATGATAGGGAAAAGGGATTGAAGCAAAAACAGATTAAATCCCAAGAAATGAGATTATTTAAAATTAGCGGAATTTTAAAAAGGCGCCATGCTTCGATAGGCAACATAAACCTTCTTGTCCTGCCGCACCAGATCACTACTAAACTGACGTTTACGTTCACTCAGCATCACTTCGATACGTGCTTTAAAGTGATTGGATTGCACTCCAAGCAGGTTATTAAACAGGTTATGTTTGGCTGCATCCACCTGAGCAAAGGGTTCTAGTGTCCAAAGATCAGCTACATTGGAAAAATATTCCAGATTTGCCTGACGGCGATCCAGCAATTGCTGCACGGCATTCACATCCAGCTTTTCATCCATGCTCGCCAAAAGAAATGCAGATGCGGTATTAATATTGACCGTAGTATCTGCTACAGGCGCAGTACTTAGATAAGGTGCGATTAATTTGTACTTGTTTTCTTCAAAGCCTCGTATCAGTTTCAGCTCTTCAACGCTATGAAATTTGGTATTCGGAGGCAGAGAACCATTCGGCAAGCCCTGATAATGATTAGATTCTGCACCCATTGGGCCACTTGGCATTTCATCTTCATCCTGCCAGTCGATCACGGCTTCACTCAACTGCTCTGGCAATCCAGCACGTTTTAATATCAGCTCGAACCAGGCTTTAGCATTTTCATTCACTGTGCCTTCTGCTGTAATCAGGCTATTTAAATTAAACTTACCTGACTCATCTTGCAGTATTCCCGAAACATAACCATCTTCAACCGGAAAAGCCGGCATTGGCTGCGCCCAGGTTTCATTTAAATGATCAACTTCTGCTGCATTCTCTGCGTCATCCACCAGCAATTCAGAAAAAAACGCTTCAGCACTTTTGGCATACATCAAAGACTGGTTTTGTCGCATTAAATAAGCGGTACTTTCAGCAGTTGCGGCCTGACGTTTAGCAATAGTCGCAGCCAAAATAGTTGCAAGCGCCACCATCACTAGAATGGTAATCAGAGCAATTCCCTTCTGCTGTTTGATCATCATTGCTTTGTTCATCTGCATTTTATTATTCTTTGTCAGGTTAACTTTTGGGTTTCAAGCAGGAAATCTGTATTCAATAAACTGAAAATCCACTCATAACTAACCCCATTAACCATTAAGTTGATTTTAATGCCTTTGGGCAGACGCTGTTTTTGCTCAACCTGATTTAAATCAAAAGATGAGTCTGGCCATTGGGTCATTTCATTCGGATTAAGCACTACGATCTGAAACTGTTCAACATCGGACAACAGCACACTGGATTCAGGTTGATCACGACCGGTCTGGTTTAAATTCCGGTATTTCAGGCGATATAGTTTTTGTTCATCTGCCCGGTACTGATATTCAACCCGTTCATCTGGAGAAATCCCCTCTTCCAGAGGATCGGTAACTCCAGTCTTACTAAAGTTAAAACGCCCGTTTTGCAAAACCAGTGCCGGCTGAATATCCCCATTAATATTGGCCGTTAAAGGCACCGCCTGTACCGTATCACGCAAAATCTGCTGATAAGTATCTTGCAACTGACTTAAGCGCTGTTCATGCACTGCATTACGGTCTTTGGTTTGCACAATATAATCAAATACTTTCCAGCCTAGAGCAGAGAGTACGGCGAAAATAGCAATAGCAACCAGCAGTTCGACCAGCGTAAATCCCTTAGACTTCATGGCGCTTCATTCATCCGGTGATTAAAGAACATTAAGCTGCTAATTCCATTTTCTGCCTGACCGGTTTCAGTGTTGACCAGACTCACCTGTAATTCAATGCGTTGTACATTAGGACTTACAGTAGGCTCACTGCGCTTATCGATTTGCCAGGTTTCGCCCTGTTGAGTGAGTTGTTTAGATTCCGTACCAGTAAGCCACTGCTGATTAATTTCCATCAGTGCCGCTTCATTCAAGGCAACAAACTGGGCTTGGGTTCTCAAAATGGCATTCGAAGTCGATTGGGTATATTGCATAGCAACTTTAGTCAGGGTCATGGCTGCTGTGGCAAAGATCGCCAGCGCGACCATCACTTCCAGCAAGGTAAATCCTGAGGCACGATTAAGTCGAGTAATCCTCGATCTGAGCGGCATTATCGCGCAAAAAAGTCCGAAAGCTGTGCTTGAGGAGCCGCGATGAGTGAAACGCTGTTTCACCGCTGCGCAAGACGAAGAGCTATACTCGGATTGCGCACGATCAGCATTTGACTTAAACGGCTTGATTACATCAGCTTCGGCACTCTGCTTGAAAACCCTAGCTTTCATGGACTTTACCCAAGTGATCAATTTCAATCGGATTGCCCACTACACGATCTTCCAGATAGAACTGGATTCTGACCGGTTTAACTTCACCATTGCCTAACCAGATCAGCTTGGGTGCATTGGCTTCAGTAAGATCCCGATTTTGGGCATTATTATAATGCTGCTCTAAAGACTGAATCCGGAAAGAGACCTGCTCTGGCAAATTACGCAGATTAAACTCCGCATAGCTTTGCCATTTCTGCTGATTTAAAGTGGGTTCTGCTGGATTAAGGGCGCGATATTCCACGACCTCGTAGCGAAATGGTGAAACATCAGTGGCAGCCTGAACATCAAGCGCAAGAATACGAGACTGATCATTGGATTCCCGCAAGATTCTTTGCAAATCCAGTAACAGGACTTCCCGCGCCTGCATTGCCTTGCGCTGATCTACCCCACTAATATTGAGCACGACCAGTGACGCCATAATACTCATAATCACAATCACCACCATCACTTCGATTAGAGTGAATCCACGAACGGAAGCGTGATGTGATCTGATCATAGGCAACTCTTAGGCGAACTGCTCGGCAGGATGGATCTGTTTCGGTAAAGCTAGCGCTTGATCAATGAGGGCAACACGCAAGGTATCGCGTGAACCAAGATAGCGCTGATAGAAACTGGAGTTAAGAATAGCAGCTGCACCATGGGTCATCGACCAGATCGATGCCAGATAATCACGCACCGACATGCTGCTATTGATTGAAGCCAGATAGCTTTCAGTCATACGGATAATCAGACGTAAGCGCTGTTTGCGCACCTGATAAAGTTCGCTAAACAGATGTTGGATACCCACACCCGTTGTCGACAAACGCTCTTCAATCTGATGGAACAAGACAGTACGTTCAGGGTGATGCAGATGGTGCAGCATAAAGAAAGCCAGATGTTCAGGAAAAGCCTTGTCACTATCCTGAATCATTTCCAGCAACATGCGCTCATTACGAATAATCAGCAACATGTACAATTCATCCTTACTCTGGAAATGCTTGTAAAGAGTGCCTTTGGCCAGATCCAGTTCTGCTGCCAGTGCATCCAGGGTCATCCCGGCTTCACCATTTTCTAGCAGTAACTGTTCTGCAACTTGAAAAATCAAGGTTTCTCTTGCTCGAAACTGAGCCTGACGATCCATCTTCACCCTATAACTCTCTTGTACTCTTATCTAACTTTATTTACTTTGAATTCAGAAGATTCTCAAAGTTCTGCTTTGTGATATAAGCCATTTCTTCTAGCGACTTATCATATACATCGCAAAGCGCTTTGGCTACATAAGGAACGTATTTTGGTTCATTAGATTTGCCGCGATATGGCATTGGAGCAAGGTAAGGACTGTCCGTTTCGATTAAAACGCGATCAAGTGGAACCTGTTTGGCAACGTCACGCAAATCCTGGGCATTTTTAAAAGAAACAATACCGGAGAAAGACACATAATAACCGCAGTCTAAAACAGCTTTAGCGGTTTCCCAATCTTCGGTAAAACAGTGCAAAATGCCATGAGTAGATTTCTCTGCACGGATAATATCAACCGTGTCGTGCTTGGCAGAACGGGTATGCACGACGACAGGTTTTTTCACGATTTGTGAGGCATGGATATGACGGGCAAAACAGTCTTTTTGCTCGGCAATAAAATCGGTGCTGTGATAATAATCGAGCCCCGTTTCACCCAGCGCCCAGACTTTTTCTGGCTGTGCCAGTTCAACCAGATATTCAGTGGTCGCACGCGCCATTGTCGCCGCATCTTCGCAAGGATGTACACCAACGGTATAACCAACATCAGGATGACGGGCCGCGATTTTAGCCAACTCGATATGATCATCCAGATCCACCGAGATACTCATAAACTTGGATACGCCTGCTTCACGGGCCTGAGCGAGCGCCTGATCCAGATCACCGTTATAAGGTGTTAAATCGAGCAGCGTTAAATGGCAATGAGTATCTACAAACACAATGAGTTCCTACCGAAGGTAAATTAACTACATAGTGTAACTTTTACGTCCATCAGATTTAAGACCCGCAACCAGACGATCTGCTTCATTTTTGAAGAAAACGCCTTTTTCACCGGTGAGCTGAATCCCAAAACCTTGTGGCTTGATGCCATTCTGCTTTTGAGATATCCAGATTACTTTTCCGGTTAATGGAATTTTCTGCGTCTGTTCAGGTAAAGTCGTCAAAACAAAAACTTCTTCACCTAATTTTACTGGCTGCTTGGAAGGAATAAAAAGTCCACCACCTACAACATATGGCATATAACTGGCAAATAACGTTTCAATATCCGGAATATTGGCCTGAATAATACCGCCCATACGTGGTTGCATCTTGTTTTCCCCTTAAGCTAAAGATTCATCAGCTTGATACACAATTCATCGAGCACCAAATTACTTTGTACGTTCTGCTCTAGATATTGCTTGGCTCGCTGAAAATCCTCATAAATTTTAAAAAGTATTTCCAATGAATATTGTTCGGCCAATACATTAAAGTCCAGATCAATGTTTTTTACGGCCTGATTTAGCTTGACACAAATTAAATCGGACAACAAGTATTCAAACATTTGACTAAATTCACCAAAACTTAGGCTTTTATTCCATTTGGTCGCAATTGCCATTGGCATATTTTTTTGAATAACCAATTTTTTCCAGTCTTCCATGAATTCCTGACGTAGTGGTAGCCATGAACTTTGTGCAACCTCAATCGCTTGCAAAGGCATTTGATTGGATAAATTCATCAATAACTGCTGCTGGCTCGAACCTGCTTCAGGTAACTGTGCCTCTACATATTCACTGAATTGCGCTGATGAAATCCGGTCTAAGGCAAAATGCTGTAAACGACTGCGGATAGTTGCAGGTAATTTCAGATAATGGTCCGCAAGCAGAATAATGACAATATTTTCACCCGGTTCTTCCAGAGTTTTCAGCAAGGCATTGGAAGAGGCAATATTTAATGCTTCAGCGGGTTCAATGACAATGACGCGCCAGCCATCAACGGTCTGCTGTACAAAAGGAAGAAGATCACGGATTTTTTCAATTTTAATTTTGGCATTCTGTTTTTTATTGTCTTCATCAGTGCTGATATAGACGTAATTCGGATGGGTATCCGCTTTCAGCCACTGACAGCTACCACACTCACCGCATGGCCCATCAGGCTGACGGTTCAGGCATAAAACCCAGGCCAGAAACTGCTGGGCAAAGGCTTCTTTACCACAGCCTTTTTTTCCATAGAACAATAAACCATGCCCAAGCTTAGGAAAACGCCCGGTTAGCGTTTCCCAAACCTGTTGCTGCCATGGATAAATCTGTGCATTGACATCAAGCGGCATGGAGAATTCTCAAATTAAGCAAAAGAAGATGGATCCATCTGGTTTAAGCGATCCAGATCTTCCTGCGTATCGACACCTGGCGGTAAATTGGCTTCTGCCACAGCAATGGCAATACGGTGACTATTTTCCAGTACACGTAACTGTTCTAAAGATTCCAGTTTTTCCAGCACACCCATTTCCCAGGTTACATATTCCTGTAGCAGTTTCACACGGTAAGCATATAAGCCCAAATGGCGATAAGCCTGATCATGCAGTTTTTGTTCAGTCAGCTTGGCACCATCACGGTCATAAGGAATCGTAGCACGACTAAAATACAATGCCTGATTTTGCTTAGACATCACAACCTTAACGATACTGTCACGCTTGAATTCCTCTAAATGATGAATTGGCTCACACAGAGTCGACATTGAGCAAGCCGGTTGATCTTCTAAAAGTTGCGCCACCTGTTTAACTAACTGGGCTGGCAATAAAGGTTCATCACCCTGCACATTCACGATAATGTCATCACTTGCCCAGCCCTTGATTCGAGCGACTTCACTCAAACGATCCGTACCTGAGGGATGATCTGCTGAAGTCAGAACCACATCAACGCCTTCAGCACGGCAAACTTCTGCAATACGCTCATCATCTGTCGCCACACACAGGTCATCAAAGCCTTGTACTTTTTTAGCCTGATCCACGACACGCAGAATCATCGGACGACCATGGATTTCCAGCAAAGGTTTACCCGGCAAACGTGAACTGGAGAAGCGTGCAGGAATAACTATATGTTTCATCGTAAATAAACCTTAGGAAATAGAAATACCCTGTTGCTCTAATTGCTGCTGCAATATTGTATAACAGGCAGGTGACAAGACTGCATCGACCGGCACCACCCAGATATCCCGCTGATAATCTGGATACTGTTTGAGTAATGCCATAATTTTAACTGCATCTTTTTCAGTAGTAATGATCGGACTATTGTCATCGAATTGCAGATCTTCAATTTCATAATCATGATGATCTGGAAATTCATGACACTGAAATTGCTGCAGCCCCAGATGTTCTAGTGTTTGATAAAAACGCTGTGGAAAACCGATGCCGACTACTGCATAGAAAGCCGCAGTTGGATCAAAGCTTTTGATAACATCCTGATTTAATAAATACGGCTGAGAGGCTGCAAGATGCATATGCAAAGGCGAAACTGGATTTGCTGCATGTTCAATCACGGTACCTTTTTCCAACCGGGTAACGGGTTCACGCAGATAACCTTCTGGTAAAAGTTTCTGGTTGCCCAAGCCTCGGTTATTATCCAGCACAATCCATTCAATCTGACGATTTAAAGCCCAGTGCTGCAAACCGTCATCACAAATAATTAAATCCAGTGCATGCTTTTCTAGCAGAAGCTCAATGCTCTTTTGACGATTTGGCCCTACAGCCATCGGCACACCAGTCGCTTGGACAATTAAGGCTGGTTCATCACCTACCACTTCAGGCAAGGTATTTAAATCTACATAAGCAGGAAAAGGACCTTTACCACCATAACCTCGACTGATTACACCAATCCGTAGGCCTTTTTCAGTGAGGTAATCCACCAGATGAATCAGTAAAGGTGTTTTACCACTCCCACCTACGGTAATATTTCCAATCACCATTACTGGAATAGGTGCGGTATAGCTTTTTTTAATCCCTTTACGGTAAAGCCAGTGGTTACTGACAAAACCCAAGCGGTAAAGCCAGGACAAAGGACGCAGCACAACCAGCCACTTTGCCTGTGTATTCCAAGCATCCTGAATGATCTGTGCCAAAGCCATGAATTAATGTTCCTCGAAATTACGTTGGTGCAGCTGATAATAAGCACCTTGGCGTGCAATCAGCTCAGCATGATTACCCTGCTCGATAATACGACCTTGATCCATCACTACAATGCGGTCGGCATTTTCAATTGTTGATAGACGGTGGGCAATCACAATCGTAGTCCGATCTCGCATCGCCTGATCAAAGGCACGCTGAATAAAGTATTCAGACTCATTATCCAGCGCACTAGTCGCTTCATCCAGAATCAGAATCGGAGCATTTTTCAAAATGGCACGGGCAATCGCAATACGCTGACGCTGACCACCTGACAGATTCAGACCCTGAGCACCCAGTGGCGTATCATAACCTTGTGGCAAGGCCATAATGAAATCATGCGCATAGGCGGCTTTTGCTGCTGCAATGATTTCTTCATCACTCGCATTTTCTAGCTGGCCATAAGCAATATTTTCACGAACAGTACGGTTAAACAGCACTACCTGCTGGTTTACCATCGCGATCTGGGTACGTAAAGCAGTCAACTCATAATCAGCAATCGGTTTTTGATCCAGCAAAATTTGCCCGGATGTAGCTTCCTGATAACGTACCAACAGATTCACCAGAGAAGTTTTACCTGCTCCTGAACGCCCGACTAATGCTACAGTCTCGCCCGCTTTCACTTTCAGGTTAAAGTCATGAATCGCATGATGACCATCGCCATAAACCAGATTGACATCTTTAAATTGAATATTGCCTTTTAAGGCATCATTGAGTTTGCCGGCATTATGCTCTTCAGGCATATCTAGCAATTCAAACACAGAATGTGCGGCCGCCATACCACGCTGAATTTTTTCATTTACATCAGTTAATGTCTTGATTGGGCGTGCCAACATGCCTGCAGCTGTAATATAAGCAACAAATTCACCGGCAGTAGTATCTCCCAGAATTTGTGGGCGCAATGCAATATACATCACAATACTGAGTGAAACTGACATGATCAGCTGTACCACTGGACTGTTCAGCTGCTGTACTGCCACCATTTTCAAGCCACGGCGCAGGTTTTCCAAAGAATTCTGTTTAAAGCGTTCCTGCTCATAAATCTGACCACCAAAACCTTTGACAATCAGATTGGCATTTACAGTTTCCTGAACAACATGGTTCACATCACCCATAGTGTCCTGAACCTGTTGTGATAGCTTGCGCATCCGTTTTGAAGCTTTACTGATCACAAAACCAATCACGGGTCCAAAGATCAGAATACACATAGTTAAACGCCAGTTGGTATATAAAAGATATCCCAACAAGGCAATTGTGATCAGACCTTGCTGAATGATCGTTCTAAGTGCTTCAGTTGAGGCTGCGGTGAGCTGCTCAACGTTATACATAATTTTGGCCGTAATATGACCGCTGGTATTGTCCAGAAAATATTGCGCAGGCAAACGCAATATTTTGGCAAAGACTTCCTGACGAATATTAAATACCAGATTACGGGAGATGACCGCCGTATAATACCCACCGAGGAATAGACCTAAGCCCCGGAAGAACATCAGTACTACCACTAAGAATGGGAAAAGTAAGGTGAAACCCTGGTCTCTGTTTTGTATCGCCTCAATGATATATTCCAGTAATTTGGCTACAGAAACTTCTGTGGCCGCATTAATAGAAAAACCAAGCAGGACAATTAAGGCTGTGCCCCAAAATGGTTTTAAATAGCTTAAAAGGCGAAGATAGACCTTAAAATCGTGCTTCACTAATAACCTCGAGTTGGTACTTTCGTACTGATGTTGACATTGACAAAGCCAAGTTGCCCTGCAACGTCCATGACACGAATAACATCCTGATGTGTCGCTTTTGCATCAGCGGCAATGACAAACATTAAATCACGACGTTCATTCGAAATCTGTTTAATTGCCGTATTTAAATCTGCTGCGTCCTTACTGGCAATAGACTGACCATTTACGGCATAGTGACCATTGGCATCCACAATCACTTCAATTTTCTGGTCAAAATTCTTTGGCGGTACACCTTGCGCATCTGGAAGCGTCAGGTTCATCCGGCTCATCTGGTTAAACGTGGTTGAAAGCAGCAGAAAGACCAAAATAAATAGCAGGCAATCAATCATGGGTGTCAGATTGATATGTACATCTTCCACCTGGTTACGTTTAAATTTCATGCCCCTGCTCCTAGCTTGCTTTCTTGATGCGTTCTTCTACATCATCTGAAGCATTTAAATAGAACAGGTTGGCATGAAATAACGTTGCTTGCTGTTCAAGTTCCGCCACATATTCCTGAACCAGACGCTGGAAATAACGATGTGCAAATAAAGCAGGAATAGCAATCAGCATACCCGCTGCTGTCGTGATCAGTGCTTTAGAAATACCAGGCATCATTAAAACTGGGTCACTACTAGTACCGACATCAATCATTAAAAATGATTCAATAATTCCAATCACTGTACCGAGCAAACCGAGTAGAGGTGCTACTGCACTCAAAGTACCCAGAAAATTAATATTCTTTTCCAGATAGCCAATTTCCTGTGAAGCTACCACTTCCATCTGGGCACGAGCATATTGCTCAGACTGGTGACACGCTTCAAAACCAGCAGTAAATACACGACCCAAAGTACTGTTTTTCAAAGCTGAACTTTGTTGCAGCTTTTGCATAGCTTGGTCTGCATTTTGTGCAGGACCCATCAGAAGTGAGTTGGGCAGTACCAGACTCTTTTTTAAACGAATGAAGCGCTCGACCGAGATCGCTAGCATAAATATCGAACACAATACCAGCGGCAGCATCAACCAGCCGCCTGCTTTAACCAATTCCCACATCTGATTTATTCCCCAATAAAAACAAATTTTAAATTAATTATTCATCGCCCAGGATCGAAAGAATCCCGTCCAGCTCTTCTAAAGAATGATAGCTAATGACCAGCTTGCCTTTCCCTTGCTTGTTGTAGTCAATTTTAACATCCGCACTAAAGCGCTCAGACAGACGCTGAGTCAACTGCTGAATGTCTGGCGCAATCGCTGCTTTTGGTTTTTCTGTTTTCGGTGCATTGTAGTCGCGTACCAACTGTTCGGTTTGGCGTACTGACAGACTCTTTTCAATGACCATCTCAGCAACTTTAAGCTGATCTTTAGCCTTCAAAGTCAGGATGGCACGTGCATGTCCCATATCCAGCAAGCCCTGCTGCATAAAGTCTTTTACTTCTTCAGCCAGAGTTAGCAGACGCAGTAGATTACTTACTGTAGTACGTGCCTTACCGACGGTATCGGCAATTTCCTGATGGCTTAAACCAAACTCGTCATGGAAACGCTGCAAAGCCATCGCCTGATCAATCGGGTTCAGATCCTGACGCTGAATGTTTTCGATTAAAGCTAATGCAATTGCGACCTGATCATTCAGCTCACGCACAATCGCAGGAACTTCAGTCAGACCTGCTAACTGTGCCGCACGCCAACGACGCTCACCCGCAATAATCTCGTATGGATAGCGTTCATCATCGACCGGACGGATCACGATTGGCTGCATGATGCCATGCTTCTCAATCGATGCTGCCAGTTCCTGCAGATCCTGCTCATTGATATAGCGACGTGGCTGATATTCACCACGTTTGAGCAGATTGACATCAATCTGTTTCAACTGACCATGATCAAGACCTTGTGCTTCGAGTTGTAATTTTTCTTTTTGAATTGATCCCAGCAAGGCATCTAAACCACGACCTTTGGCGAGTCCACGTTTCTTGACGGTCATGCTTTACTTCCTTTTTTCACTTTGCTTTTCTTTAATACTTCAGCTGCCAGATTTAAGTAAGCAACTGCACCCTTTGAACTTTTTTCAAAATAAATTACCGGTAGACCATGTGCCGGCGCTTCAGCCAAACGGATATTACGTGGAATCACGGTTTCATAAAGTTTTTTACCAAAATACTGCTCTAACTCTTCCGAAACATCACGGGTCAAGGCATTTCGGGCATCATACATGGTACGCAATACACCCACGATCTGCAGATCTGGATTAAGTGCTTGCTGAATGCGGTCAATGGTTTGTGTCAGATCAGCCAGGCCTTCGAGAGCATAATATTCGCATTGCATCGGAATAATCACGCCATCCACCGCTGCCAGTGCATTCACGGTAATCAAGCTTAAGCTTGGTGCACAATCAACAATGATATAGTCGAATGAGGATTCAATTTCCTGCAAAGCTTCACGCAAAATAAATTCACGGCCTTTTTGCTCAGCAATCGCCAGCTCCACACCAGCTAGGTCACGGTTTGCCCCTAAAACCTTGTATCCAACTTCAGCCTTGGTAATCGCAGTTTCAATCGGCACTTCACCCAGCAATACATCAGTCACTGAATACAGCAGGTCATTTTTCTGAATCCCTGACCCCATGGTCGCATTGCCTTGAGAATCCATATCCACAAGCAAAACGCGTTTTTTTAGCACAGCGAGAGATGCCGCCAAATTTACTGCGGTTGTGGTTTTACCGACACCACCTTTCTGGTTGGCAATCGCAATAATTTGTGCCATGTTGACCCCGATCCTTCAAAAATTTTAAATACGTTTTAATAGAAGTAAATGACGTTGTTCGTCCAAGCGCGGAACCTTCAGTTCAATAATCTGACAGCTAAATTCATCTTTTAATGCTGCCACTTCCTCTTCAGGAATCAAGCCTTTCATGGAAGCAATAATACTCTGCTCATGCATATATGGTTTAGATGCATTCACAAAATCTGTCAATGAAGCAAATGCACGACTGGTAATCACATCGAACTGACCCAGCTCATTGATACTGTCTTCATTTTCCACACGGGTTTGTACTGCAATGACATTTTTTAATTTTAGGTCTGCAATAAACTGCTTGAGGAAACGAATTTTTTTACCATTTGAATCCAGTAGTACGCAATCACGCTCAGGCTGACATAAAGCAATGATCATGCCCGGCATACCACCCCCAGTCCCGATGTCGAGCAAACGACCTGCAGGCAAGTCCTTCAGAATGCTCAGACTGTCAAGCAGATGCTTAACCAGCATTTCTTTAGGATCACGGATTGCAGTCAAATTGTATGCTTTATTCCACAGTACCAAAGCGTCTTGGTACTTGAGTAATAAATTTAAAGCTTCATCCGACAGCTCTAAACCTAAAGCCTGGCTACCCTGCTTTAGTTCTTGAAAAAACGTGTGCATAAACAATCAACGCTCGAAAAAGTTAAGTGGAAGTATACCGTTTTCTCTATATTGGCACAGTAGGGAGTGCTTAGTGAATATTCACTTAAGCAGACTTCCCTTCTCGGATCATTAAATCCAGCGCATTCAAACGCTCAGGCGTTCCCACATCCACCCAAATACCTGTCAATTTAGAAGCAGCAATCTTGTCTTCCAGCATTGCTACTTTTAATAGTGGTGCTAAAGGACGTTTTCCAGCTTCTAAGTCTGCAAACATTTTCGGGTGAATTACTGAAACACCGCTAAAAGTCAGGTTTTCACCCGCCACCTGCTGATCAAAGGTATAAGCCTTGCCATCTGCAAGCGTGAAATCACCGTTTGGATGCTGTTCCGGGTTTTGTACTAATACCAGATGTGCCAAATTTTCACCCAGCTCAACATTCAATAAAGGTGCAAAGTCCATGGTTGTCCAGACATCACCATTGACCAGAATAAAAGGTTCATCACCAAGTAGTGGTAAAGCATTAATAATGCCACCGGCTGTTTCCAGACCTTCACCTTCATGTGACCATAAAATCTTGATACCGAACTGTGAACCGTCACCCAAAGCCTGAGCCAGTTTTTCACCTAGCCAGGCAGTATTAATGACAATTTCATTCACGCCTATCGCAGCCAGTTTTTCAATATGCCAGACAATTAATGGTTTGCCACCTACTTCAAGCAAGGGTTTTGGCGTATGCAAAGTCAAAGGACGCATGCGGTTGCCCAAGCCAGCCGCGAGAATCATCGCTTTCATTTAGGCCGCTACCTCGTATGAACCATATTTTGCTTCAAAAGCTGGCATCACTTTTTCATGAATAAACTGCATAAATGGCTGTAATTCAGGATAGTCTTTAGTTTCTTCCAGTAGATACCACATCACACGTGGCAGGTCTTTTAGATAGCCAGATTTACCATCTCGCTCAAACAAGCGGACAAAAATACCTAAAATCTTGATATGACGCTGAATGGCCATCATATCCGCATCTTTTTTAAACTGTTCGAAATCACGGTCCTGTTTTGCCGCTGCTGGTAACAGGTCATAGAACACTTTAAACCAGCGATACACGCGATCAGCATTCCACTGTACATAAGCATCACGGGTAATAGAGATCAGGTCATAGGTATCAGCACCAATCACTGCATCCTGAAAATCAATCACACCTAGTTCAGTTTCATTTTCGATTTTCATCAGGTTACGGCTATGAAAATCACGATGCACAATGACTTGAGGTTGTGCCAAAGCAGCATTCGCCAGAATCGCAAAGGTGCGCTTGATCAGAGCGGACTCTGATTCTGTTGGCTGAATTTTTAAAGCAGGCAGCATCCAGTCAGTCAGCAGCTCCATTTCAGAAATAAGCTTCTCATAAGAATAAGCAGGAAACTGACCTTCTCCAGGAATGGCTTGCAACTGAATCAGCTGTTTAAAACTTTGCTCATAATAGGCATCAACCGTCTGATCATTCAGCAGATTTGATAACAGCACATCACCAAAATCTTCAAGCAGCAAAAAGCCATTTTCCAGGTCTTTGGCTACGATGTGTGGAACACGTACGCCATGGGCATCAAAAAATTCATCAATCGTCACAAAAGGCACACAATCTTCTTTTTCTGGTGGTGCATCCATGAGCATAAATGTTTTATTATTCAGTTTGATTCGTGCATAACGACGAAAACTTGCATCGCCTGCTAAAAAATGTGTTTCAAATTGATCTGAACCGAGTACAGAAGCAATCCAAGATTGTATCAATTGTTCGCGTTGAGTATTCATTTGCAATAAATTCTAGTACAGGCTGAGTTTTTAAAGTGCTAAGTGTAGCTACTTATCAACTTTTTCTCTATGATGCGACAATAATTAATTGCGATAAAAGCATGATTGGTTAATGAGACAAATGAAGCATCACTTTAAAATAAACCCTCTAGCGACTGCGATCTTAACCCTTTTATGTAGTAGCTCGGTCTCAAGCTATGCTGCATCAAATGACTCATCCAATGTAAATGCGGAACAACTTAAACAGCGCATTAATGAGACCTATCCCGGTGAAGCATTCTTCTCACAATATTATGTGGATAAATCTTCACCAGAAGCACAGCAGCGTCAAGGTAAATACCTCAGTTCAGCCTATTGTGAGGGCGCCTGGGTCACTCCTATTGCACCTGATGCACCGACGATTGACCCTGAACAGGCAACTTCAACCATTACTGCAGACTATGGTCATTATAATCCGGCCGGTGATTCTTACTTAGAAGGCAATGTGGTCATTGATCAGGAAGGTCGCCAGATTCGTGCGGAACGCGTGACGATTGATCAGACTCAAACCTATGCCAAGGCAGAAGGTCAAGTCCAACTGGCCCAAGGTGGCTTGATTTCGCAAAGCGATGATATTAATTACAACCTGAAAACCCAGCAAGGTGACTTAAACAACAGTTTCTTCATTGCCGAAGAACAACATGCGCATGGTCGTGCTGAAAAGATTGCCAAAACCTCTGACGATACGCTTGAGCTGGAAAATGCCACCTATTCCACCTGTCCGCCTGAACAGAAACCGACCTGGAAAATTCAGGCAGATCAAATCAAGCTGAATCAGGAAACCGGTCGCGGTGAAACCCGTAATACCAAGCTCTATGTGAAAGATGTTCCGGTACTCGCTGTTCCTTATTTTAACTTCCCAATCGATGATCGCCGTACCACAGGGATTCTGACGCCAACTTTCGGATTTACCAATGATGGCGGTCTGGAATTAGGTGTGCCGGTTTATCTCAATTTAGCACCACAATATGATGCGACTATTACGCCACGTTATATCAGTGACCGTGGCGCGATGCTGGATGGGGAATTTCGCTATCTGACTGAAAATTATGGTGAAGGCCGGATTTGGGGTGGCTACCTGCCATCTGATGAAAGTTATAGCAATAAAGACCGTAAAGACCTGCACTTCCTGCATAACTGGCAGATCAACGATCAGTTCTCAACAAATCTTGAATATAATTACGCATCAGACAAGGACTTTTTTGCCGATCTGGATAATAACCCAGATTCAAAAACAGACCTGAACTTGCGTCGTGCTTGGGAAGTCAATTATAAAAATGGTATCCCCGGCTTAAAAGCCCAGTTTAAAGTTGAAGATTTCCAGACGCTTGATCCTGCCGTTCTGGATGAAGACCGCCCTTATGCACGTTTGCCGCAGCTTTTAGTGAATTATAAGACCGGTAACCCATTGGGTTTGCAATACGAATTTAATAACGATACGGCTTATTTCCAGAAAGACATCAGAAATACCGAAAATATTGATCCAGATAATGAGATCATTTATCAGCCAAGTGGCACACGAATCTATAATGATTTCTCGGTGCGCTATAACCACTTCACGCCATGGTCATTCTTCATTCCTCAGGCGACATTACGTAATATCAATACCTTTTATGATGAGGAAACCCAGAACCGTAGCTCATCAAGTGAAAATCATTCTATCGTAGTGCCACAATTTACGCTGGACACCGGTTTAATTTTTGAAAAAGATGGTCGCTATTTACAGACCTTGACGCCTCGCCTGTTCTACGCTTATTCACCGTATGAAAATCAGCGTAATCAGCCAAACTTCGACTCTGTCGTAGCCTCAATTAACTATGACCAATTATTTAGCGCACGTCGCTTCTATGGTAATGACCGTTTAGAAGACAATAACTTCGCTTCTTTAGGTCTTAGTTATAGTTTATTTAATGAAGAAGGTTTAGAGCGATTACGCGCCAGCGTGGGACAAAGCTTCTTCTTTGAAGATCGCCGTGTCACATTAGATCGTGAAGCAGATGAATTTGACCGTGAAAGCCATACTGGACCAGTTATTCAGCTTAGAAGCCAGTTAAACAAAAACGTGCATGTCAACCTGAATTCTAGCTGGATGTCGAATGGCTCCAATGCCCAGCGTGATGTACAGGTTTATTATACGGGCGATCAAGGCAATCTGTATAACGTAGGCTATTTCTATCGTAAAGATATACCAAACCGCCAGGAAAGTTATGATCAGGTTGTTGGCTCATTTATCCAGCCAATTGCCAATAACTGGCGTTTAGTCGGCCATGCACAATTTGACCTGGATAATAGTGTCGCACGTGAATATTTACTTGGCGTAAACTATGAGTCATGCTGTTGGGGAGTATCTGTCTATGGCCGCTCATACTACAATGACCTAGACGATATCAATGACCCAGATGTGAAAGCGAAACGTGCAGTAATGGCTGAAGTAACGCTTAAAGGTCTTGGCGGGTTAAGCAACAAGCTAACCTCATTACTAGAAAATCGTATTCTAGGTTTTAACAATATCAATCAAACTTGGACAGAACGTTAATGAAGACAAAACAGTTAAAACAAATTTTTAAAGCGACCGCACTTGCGCTATGTCTTTCTTCAGCGATGACGACTTTTGCTGTTGCCCAACCTAAAGATGAAGTTGTAGCTGTTGTCGACAATAGCGCTATTCTGCGTAGTGATCTGGCACAAAGCGTTGCTGAAATTTCTCACCAGTTACAAAAGCAAAACAAGCCTGTTCCACCGCAACCTTATCTTGAACAACAAGCACTTGAACAGCTAATTGTACGTCAGGCTCAACTGGAACAGGTCAAACGCTACAATATCCGTCCAGATGAAAAATCTTTAAATGAAGCAGTGCTTAAAGTAGCACGTGATTCAGGCTCCCCTAGCTTGGAAGCTTTCCAGCAAAAACTGGATGCTATCGCGCCGAATACGTATGCCTCTTTACGTAACCGTATTGCAGAAGATCTGGCACTTAGCCGTTTACGCCAGCAAGCCGTAAATTCACGTATCCAGATCAGTGATCAGGATGTGAAAAACTTCCTGAATACACCACAAGGTCAAGCTCTGTTAGGTAGCCAAGTACATGTTCTGCATTTACGTATAACCGGCGAAAATGCTCAACAGATTGCTGCGCAAGTAAGAAATGACTTGAGCAGCAGCAATGATATTCAGGCGATCAGCAAAAAATATTCAACTGGCGATATTAAAGTAGATGCTTCTGATATGGGTGTTCGAAACCTGTCAGAAATTCCAGGAGAACTCGCTGCACGTGTTTCTACCCTGCAAGCGGGTCAAACATCTGAACTGATTCCTGCGGCAGATGGCGTGCATGTCCTGAAACTTCTA
This sequence comes from Acinetobacter sp. YH16031, assembly GCF_013417335.1. Lineage (NCBI taxonomy): Bacteria > Pseudomonadati > Pseudomonadota > Gammaproteobacteria > Moraxellales > Moraxellaceae > Acinetobacter > Acinetobacter sp. YH16031. Next base: position 34,814 of record NZ_VPED01000015.1, on the reverse strand, counting down.
GAACGTAAAGGTGGTGAGCAAAAAGCACTGGTACCTCAGTACCAGACCCGTCATATTTTGATTCAAACATCAGAAGTGGTTAGCCCAGAAAATGCCAAACAAATGATTGATAGCTTGTATGCGCGTCTTAAGCAAGGTGAAGATTTTGCAGTATTGGCATCTACTTTCTCTAATGACACAGGTTCAGCGCGTGATGGCGGTAGTTTAGGCTGGGTCAGCCCAGGTGTCATGGTACCTGAATTTGAACAACGTATGAAAAGTACGCCAGTGGGTCAAATTAGTGAACCGTTCCAGTCACAATTTGGCTGGCATATCCTGCAAGTGACCGATACACGTCAGCAAGATATGACTCAGGAATATCAGGAACGTATGGCCCGCCAGATCCTGGGTGAACGCCAGTTTGATGCTGAGCTAGATAGCTGGTTACGTGAAACTCGTAGCAATGCCTATGTAGAAATCAAAGATCCTCAGCTAGATCCTAAACGCGCTCGTTAATTTAAGAAAAGAAAGCCAGTATAATGCTAGCTTTTTTTAATGGCTCAATTTTTTAAGCAATAAAAAAGCCTCTTATTAAGAGGCTTTTTTATTTCAGATCCGATTAACGATTGTTTTCGTCGTCAGAAGAATCTTCAAATTTTGAATCGTTGTCAAAACCAGCGCCTTGACCACCAAAACCAGCACCTTGACCACCAAAGCCAGCACCTTGACCACCGAAGCCACCTTGACCACCGAAGCCACCTTGACCACCGAAGCCGCCTTGACCGCCGAAGCCGCCTTGACCGCCGAAGCCAGCGCCTTGACCGCCGAAGCCACCTTGACCGCCGAAGCCACCAGCAGCGCCTTGACCACCGAAGCCACCTGCGCCGCTTTGACCACCGAAGCCAGCACCTTGTGGACCAGCAGGAGCACCAGCAGGACGAGGGTTACGTGCAGGTACAACTGTAGAAATCGCGTGTTTGTAAACCATTTGGCTTACTGTATTTTTTAATAATACAACGTATTGGTCAAAAGACTCGATGTGACCTTGTAATTTGATACCGTTTACCAGGAAGATAGAAACTGGAATACGTTCCTTACGGAGAGAATTCAAGAATGGATCTTGTAAAGTTTGACCTTTAGACATGTTATAACTCCAAAAATTTAAAAATCAGCGCAAAAAACTATCTCTATTTTTCAATTAAAAATTATAAAAAAGATAGTACTCAAATTTTGCTTTATCCGTGACAGTTTCGCAAGTCTTCTTGGGCCTGCTCGAGCGTAAAATATGTTGTAAATTTATGCTTTTCTTGCAAAGATCTCAACCAAGTATATTGACGTTTGGCAAGTTGTCGTGTCGCAAATAAAGCCTTATCCTCCATTTCCCGTTGTTTTTCATGACTTAGGTCACCTTTTTTTAAGAATTCTATGGCTTGGCGGTAACCTACTGAACGCATTGAGGGTAAATTTTCGTCAAAATCGTATTTTCCCATTAATCCTTTAACTTCATTTAAAAATCCGTTTTTCCACATAATTTCAAGACGTTTTTCAATACGTTTGTGCAATTCTAACCGATCGGGCATTAAGGCATAATTATGGAAACTGTAACGATATGGTAAATTTTTTGGTTGTTCTGCTTGTAGTTTTGTAATCGGCTCACCTGTTAGCTTAAAAACCTCTAATGCACGGATAATTCTCTGTTTATCACTGACTTTAAATTTCTGGCCTGCTAGTGGATCTACCTGACATAATTCAGCATACACCGCTTCCCACCCTTCACGAGCGGCTTTCTCTTCAATCTGGGCACGCACCGCATAATCTGCACTTGGTAAATTATCAGACAAGCCTTCAAGTAAGGCCTTAAAATACAGCATGGTGCCACCCACCAAAATTGGTGTTTTACCATGCGCATGAATATCATCAATCAGACGGCAAGCATCTTCGACAAAGTTTGCTGCAGAATAGACTTCGAGCGGGCTAATAATATCGATCAGATGATGCGGATAGCGCTCTAATTCCTCTTTAGAAGGTTTCGCCGTACCAATGTCCATTTCCCGATAAACCAGCGCAGAATCGACAGAAATCAGCTCAAAATGACCTCGCTCGTATAGTTCACATGCCAAAGCAGTTTTACCGCTTGCAGTTGGTCCCATTAAATTGATGACCGGCAGTTGATTGGACATGTAAGGCTACTCTCCCCGAGCAAAAAGTTTATCAAGTTGAGACAATGGAAATGCTCGCCAAGTTGGACGACCATGATTACATTGGCTCGCAAATTCAGTTTGTTCCATCTGACGCAGCAAAGCGTTCATTTCAGACAGACTTAACATTCGATGCGCACGTACCGCACCATGACAGGCCATGCCTGCAAGAATCTGATCACGTTTTTGCATTAACCCCTGTCCCTGATCATTCGGATCCAGATCATTCAATAATTCAGGGATCAAGGCATCAAAATCAGCCTTATGTAAAATGGCCGGTACGCCTCGCACAATGACCTGTTCATCACCATACTGGTCAATTTCCAGGCCTAAACGAGCAAGTTGATCTTTGAGCTCGTCAACACGCATGGCTTGCATACGACTAATGCTCACCACTTTAGGAATCAGCAATTGCTGGGATATCCAGAATTCCGGTTTATCCCAAGCCATTTTCATCTGTTGCAACAGAATACGCTCATGCGCCGCATGCATATCTACGATGATTAAGCCTTCGGTATTTTGCGCCAGAATATAAATACCATGCAGCTGGGCGATCGCAATCCCCAAAGGATGCTCATCCACTTTACTGTGTAAATGTGACTGAAATGCATCCGATGCTGAATTAATGGTTTCCGGTTCAGTTTCTCTTAAAGGCGCGAGATAACTTTTTAAGGCATTATTCAGCTGCTGTGAACCCGAATATGGTTTGCTGTAATCCTGCACATAATGCACAGTTTGTGGACCTGATGACTCGAAATCCGTTAACACATCAGAAGCTTCTTCTTCACGCTGATGATATGGATATGTGGCGGGAATAACCGGTTGAGTGGCTACGGACTGATGCAGGCTAAACTGCTCCTGATAGCGTGGCTGAGGTGTAATCGCAACAGCTTCAGACTCAGTTTTCATGGCCTCAGCCAGATCAGCGCTCGCAGTCTGGAATTGTGCCAGGGTTTCCTTGGCATAGTGACGTACAAATTCATGTACTTCACGCTGGTTCAGGAAACGAATTTCATGTTTGGTTGGATGCACATTGACATCGATGCTTTCTGGATCGATTTCCAGAAACAGTAAATAAGCGGCATGCTGATGGCCATGCAGGATACCATCATAAGCCATACGCAAAGCGTGCGAAATAGTCTTATCTTTAACGATCCGGCCATTCACATAGACATACTGCAAATCGGCTTGAGCCCGTGCATCCGAAGGATGTCCGAGCCAGCCTGATAAACGCATATTGATACTGTCTGCATCAATCCAGTAAGCATTTTCAGTAAACTGACGGCCAAGTAATTGTTGCACACGTTGAAAACGCAAAGCTCCACTATCTGCAACCGGCAAATTCAGCTTGATCGTTTGGTTATGTTCCAATACAAAGCGAATATCGAAATGCGTTAAAGCCATACGGCGAACAATTTCTTCGATATGTCCAAATTCAGTGCCGGGCTTTTTCAGGAATTTGCGCCGCGCCGGAACATTGAAGAATAAATCCTGCACCCTGATCTGGGTACCTTTGGATGCTGCGACCGGTTGAATATCCTGATGATCAAAAGCCGTACCGTTCACTTCGACCTGATAGCCAATGCCATCTTCATTCTGGCTACTGGTTAAAGTCAGGCGTGACACTGCAGCAATCGAGGCCAACGCCTCACCACGAAAGCCCAAACTGGTAATCGCATGCAGCTCTTCAGCCGTTTGAATCTTACTGGTCGCGTGACGCATCACGGCTAGTGGCAAATCCTCATAATGAATGCCTCGGCCATTATCAATGATTTCAATCAGCGTACTGCCGCCCTGTTCCACCCGGATGATCAGCTCGGTCGCACCTGCATCAATCGAGTTTTCCAGCAACTCCTTGACCACAGATGCAGGACGTTCAATCACCTCACCTGCGGCAATCTGGTTCGCCAACGCAGGATCAAGTGCGCGGATACGGCGTATGCTTAAATCATCAACCATTTGGGAATTCAGGCTCCAAAGCTTGCTGTAAGGCCAGATTAGAAAAAATCAGACTTGCTGTACGGGTCAGCTCATCTTCTGATTTTAAAATTTCAATAATTAAATCGGCTTGCGGGATTTCATCACCCCCCTTAGAAGGCCATTCAAATAAAAATAGCGCATTAGGAGTTTCTAAATAATCCCGGATCCCCATCAATTCAAGTTCATAAGGGTCATTGAGACGATATAAATCAAAATGAAAGATATCCTGACCATTCACCTGATACGGTTCCACCAGCGTGTAAGTCGGACTTTTTACTGAGCCTTTATGACCGAGCTGTTGTAAGTAATAACGCGTCAGCGTGGTTTTCCCCGCACCCAAGTCACCAATCAGATATATAACGCCCGCAGAAAAATTATTTGCCAGAACTTTGGCCAGATTTTGGGTGTCATCTTCATGTTTTAAAGTGACGTTAAATGAATAAGGCATATTACTCACGACATGATGAAAAAGAATAATTATGATAGCATCGCAACGCTTTAAAAGCCTATTCACCTCTGTGAGAAACTGTATTTTTTCACAGCATCCGTTCCAGACCAGAGATAGATCCACGTTGTGATGACTTCGACTGTTGAATTTAGCCCACCCATGCTGAATGGGGTAACGGCAAGTAAAGTGTTCCTGCAAGCGACATCAGATTCACCCAAGACAGTCTATGCCTATCTCTGTGCACAATTTCCACATATTGAGTCGAGCGAATGGCAATCCCGTTTCGATAATGGTCTGGTTTATGATACTCAGGGCAAAGCCTTAACCATCGAAAGTTCTTTTCAAGCGAATACTCATTGTTTTTATTATCGTTTTTTGGCACACGAAGTGCATGTTCCTTTTCAGCATCAGATTCTGTTTGAGAATGAACATTTGCTGGTGGTGGATAAACCGCATTTTTTGACCATGAGTCCTACTGGAAAATATGTACAGGAAACCTTGCTGGTACGCCTAAAACAGCAAACTGGAAATGAACATCTTACTCCGATTCATCGCTTAGATCGTGAAACGGCAGGTGTGGTGCTGATTTCAAAATGTGTGCAATCGCGTGGGGTTTATCAGCAAATGTTTGCAACTCGGCAGGTACAGAAAACTTATCATGCGATTGCGGTTTATCGTGATGATTTAAGTTTTCCGCTCATCACAAAGCTGAAAATGGAAAAAGGCCAGCCCTTTTATACCATGCAGGTGGTAGAAGGAGAGCCTAATAGCGAAACCGAAATTCAACTGCTGCAACATGATCAGCAATGGGGCAAATATGAGCTAAAACCATATACAGGAAAGCAACATCAGTTAAGGGTACATTTAAGTCATTTGGGAATTCCGATCCAGAATGATCCTTTTTATCCGCAGGTTTCCCATAAGGCGGATGATGATTTTTCTGCACCTTTACAGCTACTGGCCAAACACATTCAGTTTACGGATCCAGTTACCCAAAAGCAGATGCAATTTAGCTCTGAACTTGAATTGACACTGTAAATCTCTTGTCATTACAGATTATTTTCTAAAAACGGCGACTTGAGGATTGAAATCCCGAAGTTATCGATTAGAATAAGGCGAAAAGTTAAGTAATTTAAAGCTTTGAAAATATTATGAGAAAAACTGAAGTTTATCAAATTCGCCTGGATTCCCAAGAAAAGAAACAGGCATTTGCAGTATTTAAACAATTGGGGATTACGCCGGCTCAGGCAGTTCGTCTTTTTTTTAAACAGGTGGTTCTGACCAAATCAATCCCCTTCTCGATTGAAAATCAGAATATCAATCTGGAACAGCTGATCAAGTTACGCAAGCAGAAACAGAATGAACTAAAGTCAGAACAAACTTCAAGTCCAAGTGCTACAGCGATTCCAGCAGATCATCAGGAAATAAATCTGGATGATGATCATTTTGATTTATTTGAAGAACTGAATGCTATTCTAGGTGAAAGCGACAAAATTTAACATTGTTGCATTTACGAACAATTCTTAAGTTTCTCTCCTTTCAAACTTCGCTATGCTTGATGTTAATGATAAATAATAAAATTAACATGGAGTAAGCCGATGATCGTGCGACGCGCCCAGTCAGAAGATCTACCTAACCTGGCCATTTTATTTGATGAGTACCGTCAATTTTATGGTACTTCTTCCAATCTGGATTTATCTCACGAGTTTCTGAAACAGCGTTTTGAAGATGGTCAAACTGTCATTTTCATCAATACCAAGGATGATATTTTTACCGGATTTATTCTGCTGTATTTAAGATTTTCCTCAGTCGCATGTTCTACTTATTATGTGCTGGACGATGTCTATATTAGCCCGCCTTATCGCCGGCATGGTGCAGCCAAGCAACTGATTGATACTGCTATTTTATTTGCCCGGCATGAAAATGCGCTTCGAATCAGCCTGGAGACGCAAAAAACCAATTATCAGTCACATAAACTTTATGAGTCACTTGGATTTATTCAGGACAATGAATTTGTGACTTTCCATTGTTTCCTGAAATAAATCCCAGACTTTATTCGGTACGGAATTTTGCTTGTGCCACTTGTTCTGCATCCAGATAGGTCCATTCCCCTATTGCCAGTTCATTCAAGGCCAATGCACCAATCTGGGTACGATGCAACTGCTCTACTTTATTGCCAACAGCTGCCAGCATACGTTTCACCTGGTGATAAATCCCTTGATGAATGGTCATTTGCAGACGATTGTCATCCAGACGAACAATATCTGTAGCAGCAAAGGTGCCTTTTTCATTTCTCAATTCCACACCCTGTGCAAGCTGTTGAATCTGCTCATCTGTCACGGGATCGGCAGTAGTCATCTGATAGACTTTCGCCACATGTTTCTTAGGATGGGTCAACGCTTGTAGGAACTGACCATCATCCGTCAGCAATAACAGTCCGGTGGTATCCTGATCGAGACGACCTACACATTGAATTCCACGGTTTAACAGGATGTCATCAAACAGATCAAATACACTGAAATGATGGGTAGCCTGATGTGAGCACTCATAATCTTGTGGCTTGTTGAGCGCAATATATACTTTTTCCCGATAGCGATACTCATGACCATAGACGCTAAAAGTCAGATCTTGCAGATTCAGCTTATGCTTGGGGTTATCGATGAGTTCGCCCTGAATCGAAACACCACCATTTTTAATCAGTTGCTGACAATGTTTTCGTGAACCGAAACCTTGTGATTGCAACATTTTTTCCAATAGCATCTGTCTAAACCTGTTTAAATGAGGGATAGGCGCATTCTATACTGAAAACTAACCAGATTCATTTCTTGTAGGGCTTTCTCCCTTTAAATGGCTAAAAAGCCTATAATCCTGTGAGTTTTCCTTTTTCTATCTCCTCATGTCCCAACTTGATCTGAATCTGCTTGTTCTTCTGGTTCTACTGGCTTGCGGTATTTTTAGTCATAATACTGCTGTGACCATTGCTGCGGCCGTGTTGATCGTATTAAAAATCACGCCTCTCAATGAACTCTTACCTTATGTACAGCAACATGGCCTAAATATCGGGATTATTATTTTAACCATTGGCGTATTGACTCCGATTGCTAGCGGGAAAATTCCTGGTGACAGTATTCTTAAATCATTTCTGAGCTGGAAATCTTTACTGGCAATTGCAATCGGTCTATTCGTTGCCTGGCTTGGTGGACGTGGGGTGAAACTGATGTCGAGTCAGCCTGATGTCGTTGCAGGTCTATTAATTGGTACAGTCGCAGGTGTCGCGGTACTTCGTGGTGTCCCTGTCGGGCCATTAATTGCGGCCGGGATTTTATCGTTATTGATTGGAACGCAATAAGCCTTTAACCATGATTGTGCAATATTCTTAAAAATTAACATTCTAAAATTATGAACTGCAAAGTATTAAATCACATGATCAGCGACATGGATGTCGCTCGTTGGATTGAGGTACAGGATGTACCTTCAATCCAACAAAAGATTTTTGTTACTTTTGATCTTTTAAAAGTAAAAGCTCACGTTAAATACTAAAATTTAAAAACCCAAATTTTATTCCACAAACAGCAAGGCCAAACGCACCTGATCATAACCTATACGCGGACTGGTCAATTCCACAATCGGACGTAATTTAATACTGCCATCATCATTAAAATGATCTGAATTTTGACGTTTGGTTAGACGTTTATAAATCTTGCGGACTTGTTCAACAACTTCTTCACCCGGATGAGCGACTGAGATATCCAGCCCTTGTTCTTTATGCAAACGTCCCAGATGGTTAATGATAGTGGCAGGTGTCAAGCCACGTTCAGTTGCAATATCGGAAATCTCATAACCTTCTTCAAACAATTCACGGGTTTCATCCAAGGTTGCAGTCGCGTAGTTTTGCTTGCCACCATTTTTAGCAATTTTCTTCTCATTACGCTGGATCTCGACTTCGTTCAAAGTACCACCACAATGACGGATAAAGGCCTTATGCTGTACAGTCAAATCTACGTTTTCAAAATTCGCTTCTGCTTCATCTGACAGTTCCTGAAAACGGCGATCAGCCTTAATGGCAAGACTATCCAGTTCCAGAGCCTGTTCATTAAAGCCTTTTAGACGTAATCCATTTAAGCTTTTCAAACGGGATAATGCTACATAGCCCTGACCTTTTTCAAAGGTATGGCTCAAGTCAATCTCAGCAGCTTCGAGCGTCATGCCTTGAGACTTATGAATGGTAATCGCCCAAGCTAGACGTAATGGAATCTGCTGGAAACTGGCAATGGTTTTGCCTGCTTCATTATCCACTGACCAGGTTTCAGGCTCTACAATCAGGGTAGTTCCATCTGTCAGTTTGACCTTTGGCAGAACGCCATGCTCATCATCATCTTCAAAGCCGATCACTTCACCCAGACTGCCGTTGATATAGCCCATATCAAAGTTATTTTTCACGAACATGACCTTGGCATGTTTTTTCAGGGTTAAGGCTTCGGGTGCACGGACTGAAGACTTTAAGGTTTCTATCAGTTTTTCATTACCATCACATTGCGCATCAAACTGGCGTGGATCCTGATCAATTTCATTCAGATGCTTAAAGTTAATACTGTCGACATCCATATTGTGGGTATAGAGACGTGTATAGGTATCACCAATATCCTGCTGACGTGTGGCCTGTAGTGCTGAACGATGTTCAGGTGAAATGGCCTGCGCACGAATGGCATTCAGAATATCATTCAGGTAGTCATTACCCTGACGATGCTGCTCGGTCAGATAACAAACCCGAAACTTGGCTTCAACCCAGGCATCCGACATAAAACAGAATTTATCGCGGTTACGTTCATCATTTTTTCCAACAGGCGGTAACTGGAAAAAGTCTCCTGCAACAATGACCTGAATCCCGCCAAAAGCTTCATCGCTTTCCTTGAAATATTTTAGCACCTGATTGACCAGATTGAGCTGCTTGGCATGCAGCATAGAAATTTCATCAATAATCAGAACTTGCGCATTTTCCAAGTGTTCTTTCAGGTATTTACGCTCTTTCATCCGCTTCAGGTCTTCTTCAGACAAAAAGTCTTTGATCCCGATCCCTGCCCAAGTATGAATGGTCATGCCATTCATATGCGTTGCTGCAATACCAGTCGACGCAGTAATGGCGACTGACACCTTACGGGCTTTCAGATAATTGATATATTGATTGAGCGTATAAGTTTTCCCTGCACCCGCAGAACCGGTTAAAAAGACATTTTCCCCTGCTTTTAAGAGCTTAAGTGCAGTTTCCTGTTTCATAAAAGAGATACCGTAAAAGAACGGCTATAGCCTAACGATTTTTGCCGGAAAAGTTAAGCTTCACGGACAGAAAAGCATTGAATCAGGTCAAGCCTGGAGGTTTAACCAGTTAATAAAATGCTGGGCAATATTGATATATTCAACTTCCGCTTTTTGATTATTTGGATACTCAAGCTGGTCAAAGATGACTTGGTCATTCTGCAACTGGCAGCCTAAAATCAGAGGTAATTTGATTGCAGGATGTGACATGCGAAAGGCCACATATTCACCTTCGACTATACGCTGTGCATAACTTGCAGCCAGACAGTTCCGGAATATTCTGGCCTCTTCAATAATCCGCTCCAATGTTTTTAATTCCTCAAAACGCCAATTAAAATACAGTAGAAAATGTGCTTGTGTGAGCGGCTTCCAGCTTGCTAGAGCAAAGTCTTTTTTGAGCTTGGCAATAATTTCCTGCTTCTGAATCTGTTCATGCCAGGCAACTGCCTGCATAAATAAACTGGTCCAGCTTAAATTCTTAGGCACTTCTGTTTGAGTAGAAAAATACTCCGGCAGATAATCGCGGATATAACCGTCAAAACAGGATTCCCGCACATGCCGGGCATGTAAATAAAAACGCTTCCTGAACTCTACAAATGGAATCTGGTTACGTTGTAGCACGTTATAAAAATCACGGTCTTGCTGAGTTTGAGGCCGAATATAAGCCAGCACATCCTTAGGCAAATCACGGGTGACCTTATACAGATGCTGCATATAAGCCTGCATCACCCGACTTAAGTTAGCGTAAACTCTTTTAGTCATCTGATCATCCATTGCCACTACATCCCGCAATAATCCGATCCATTCATCCAGATATAAAATCGATGGACTAATCGCAATACGATGATCCTCAACAGCCTGACGCATCCCTTTGAGAACAACTTTTCGATTCCGCTCATACTCAAACCAGCAATGCTGAATGGCATATTGATGAACATCATCAATAAACAGACGTGCTGCGATATATTGAAAATACTGCAAGGTAGCTAAAACAATCTGCGGATGAATATGATGCGTATCAATAAAGCTTAAGGCTGTTGCTGCTACCCGCACACTGCTATGTTGAATATTGCTGCTCAGCCAATCCAAGATTTCCGCAGGCTGTTTAAATAGCCAGTTCACTACCCGATGACAATCAAATAAAGGAAGTTTGGCGACTTTTTTTTGCCATAAATAAGGATTATTTTCCAGAAAATTGCGTTTGGATAGCAGATCACTCCGATGCCAGCTATCACGATTCATCAGCCGGACAAAGCCCAGTAGATGACTTTGCTCTTCGGCATGCCGATACAGCAAACGGATATCGTCAATATGGTCATTCAGCTCATGCAGATTGAACCGGTTTTCAAAGGATAAGGAGATAATCCGGAAGGTCGCGGGGTGCAGAAACTCAGGCGCACTAAAACAGAATGCATCCAGACTGTCCATCACTGACTGAATCGATAGAAACTCATCTGACTGCAAATGTTGCAAGGAAAAGATTTGCTGTAGCTGTTTTAAGACATGCGCAGGAATCTCATGCCCACTTTGAAGACAATTGCTGATCAAAGGCTGAGTATAAACTTCAGCCTTAATCATAAAGGAGTCGATAATTTCAGCTTGCACAAGCGACATCTGCTTTAAGCAATTAGCAACTCGTTCAGGCGCATTAACCCATATATAGACTTGATCAATAATAAGTTGACGGAGCTGTTTGGCTTTATCACGTAAAAACAGGGAATGCTGGGGCTTTAAATCCCCAGTCAGAAAGTAAATATCCTGAAAGAAAAACTCTTCCAAAGCCTCTGCTTTAGCCAGCCTGGAATCAATCTGCATTTCTGCTAAGGCATGGGGACTTTCCAGATTTAAATCTTGAGGTGTATATAGCTGTATATTTAATAAGCCATTAAGCAGATCAATTCGATGCTCATCCTGATGAATCCTGAACAAATTCTGGGCATTCACATGACCAATAAGCGCCATTTGATCCAGATACAGCTGATTTAACTCAGGAAAAATACTGAGGCATTGTTCAGCGAGCTGTCTGAATGGCAGTAACAAACCCTCCTGTTCCATATTTCCCCCTTCGTTTTAACCCTATTGAGTTACAGACCTACTGAATTTCAATCCTTTAAAATCGCTTTTTCCTTTCTATTACAGAAATTGAAGCATGGTGATTTTTTAGACGATTCGATCTCAATGTAAAGCAAAGCAGGAATGATGAAAAGACCTAGACTTCATCTTGCCGACGCCTGTCAGCTAGCTCCTCGAGTCCCTGATAGATCTTGTGTTGTAAATGCTCACGAAAATCAATCAGATCATTCTCGTGCTGCATATGATGAATCGGCTGCCGCGGCATAAACTGAAAATAAAAAGGTAAACGTTTTGGGAACAGATTTTTAGGTAAGGAAGGAATCACGTCACCATGACGTAATAATTTATTGAGTTGGGGAATTTTTAATAATTTTTGAAAATACTTATGTTGAATGATCTTATTGGCATCAAATCCAATCTCATAGATTTCATCACCGCCCAGTGCAGCAAAAGGGACAATATCGTATTGAAACTCTTGAGCCAGCTTAAGGAAACCGTAACGCTCTTTCCAGATCAGCTGATACTGCTCACCTTCCCTCTTCAGCACTTCACGGCCACCACCCGGAAAGACCAGAATCGAGTAGCCTTGCTGCATGGCCGAGCGGACATAATCCTGTATGCCATCAATAGCGCCAAACTTTTTCACTGCTTCACGCCATAGCGGCACATAAAAATGGCTATGATCAGCAATACTGACCACAGCCACTTGATGTTGGTTGTACAGGTAATCAATCAGCATTGGCGCATCAAAGATGCCATACATGGAATGATTACCGACATACATTGCAGGTCGACTGGCATCAATATTTTCAGCCCCTAGAAAAGTAGGCGTGAAATACAGTTTGGATAAGGCACTTAAGCGCCTGATCCATGCTCCGTCATGCTTGACCTGCAAAATATGCTCCCGGCTTACGCCACGCGTTTTTGTACCAGGATTGAACCTACTGAGTAGCCTGCACCAAATGAACACAGTACGCCATACTCGCCGTCTTCAACTTCATTTGCAGTACGGTGTAAGGCAATAATGACACCTGCTGAAGAAGTATTGGCAAACTCATTTAGAATGATAGGTACCAGGCCTGGCTTGGCATTTTCTTTGCCCACTACCAGTTTTAGAATCAGTTCATTCATGCTGGCATTGGCCTGGTGCAACCAGAAGCGTTTTACATCTGTAGGGGCAATATGATTTTTCTCAAGTTGAGCAGTAATCATCTTGGCAACCAGTGGACACACTTCTTTAAATACCTTACGACCGTCCTGACGGAAACGTTTATCGTCGATATCCGCATTTTCTGATGTATTCAGGAAACCGAAATTATTGCGGATATTGTTTGAGAACTGGGTAAATAATGAAGTATCCAGAATCTCGAAACCGGTTTTAGTTTCAGTATCTTCAATGATCGAGGCAGTTGCGACATCACCAAAAATAAAGTGACAGTCACGTGAACGGAAATCGGTGTGTGCAGAGGTAATTTCAACATTCACCAGCAATACACGACGTGCGCCTGCTTTGATAGCATCAGTAGCCTGTTTTAAACCAAAAGTTGCTGCTGAACATGCAACGTTCATGTCATAAGCATAACCTTGAATACCCAGAGCAGTCTGGATTTCAATCGCAACCGCAGGATAAGCACGTTGCAGGTTTGAACATGACAGGATCACGACATCGATATCTTCAGCAGTGACACCAGCATTTTCCATCGCCTGTTTTGCTGCGATCACGCCCCATTCTGCCTGAAGGGAAATTTCATCATCTGAACGTTCAAGTAGATTTGGACGTAAACGTTTTGGATCGAGGATGCCAGTTTTTTCTGACACATAACGGCGTTGTACGCCTGACGCTTTTTCAATAAATTCTGCGCTAGAACCACGACGCGCATCTAATTCGCCTGCAGCGATTTTATCTGCATTTTCGTGATTATACAGTTCCACATAAGCATTTAAACTTTCAACTAACTCTTCATTGGTAATGACATCTTCCGGATGGAACAAGCCAGTACCCGTAATACGGATGCCCATGTAAAACTCCTTCTCAAAATGACCTATATCTTAACTGATTCCAAGACGTTCCCATACTTTTTGCAGGCGAGTTGGAGAAACGGGTGTTTTCGTTTTCATCGGTTGAGAAAACAATGAGATCCTTAACTCCTCAACCATAAAATACAATTCTTTAAGGCGAGCGTCATTTTTAAACTTAAATAATTTTTCCATCCACGGATCAATTTGGTCAATGGCGGAATCATCCCTCTGTAGGTTATTTGGCAAGCGCTCTAAACGCAAGATCAGGGCTTTCAAATAACGTGGAAATTCTGACCATACGTCGGAAGGTTTCCGATAAACGAAGTCAGAAAGACTCATCAAATCAAGCTGATCCTCAATATCATCAATATTTTTTCCAAATATAGATGGGTCTAAAACCAGTAATTTACGACGGATTTCCTGCCACTGGATATAAATATCCGTGATTTCTTTCAGAGCAGTCTGGCCATGAGTCAGGAAAGATTTTTTTACATCCTCCACTAACTTTTGGAACTCTTGCATATTGACAGGCAGCTCATTAATTGAAAGGTGCAGTGTGGCATAAACTAACATTTGCTCCAGTTGAGTCTTATCGCCAAGCGGTGAATATGCCAGTGCCAGCGGTTTGGAAATCTGTTTTTTCAGCTGACGCACCAGATCTCCGAGCTGCATATGCACCAGTCGAATAATCCCTTCACGGTGCTGTTTGACAGCTTCAGCCTGATCATTAAAGGTCTGAATCACGACACCAGACTCATCTTTCTGCTCCAGTGCAGCAAAAACTTTGGTCGGAACCAGTGCCTGATATTGCTTGACCACTACCCCCGTCACTTTTTGCGACGCTTCAAAGACAAAGTTTTCCGGGAAAGTTTTAAATTCACCTTTTAACTGTTTCACCGGACTATGAGTTTCAGTACGGCAACGGGCTTTCAGCTCGGCCAGATCACGGCCTTGTTCAATCACACGACCTTTTTTATCAATCACCTTGATCAACGGCAAGAGATATTGCTCAACCCGATCCAGGCTAAAATCTTTTTCTGTAATCTGCTCGCCACGCAATTGGAAAGCCAGAAAACTGAAAATATGCTCACGTAAATTTACCGCATCAATACGGGCTGCCAGTTTTTTCGCAGTATCTGGAATCGGCACCAGACTACGGCGTTTATCTTTAGGCAAAGTCTTTAATAAAGCTTCGATCAGATCCAGACGCCAGCCCGGAACACCCCATGACCAGATATTTTCATCGACCTGCGGCAAAGCCTGTAGCGGGATTTTAACCGTTGCACCATCTTCATCATGACTTGGGTCAAAACGGTAACTGGTCGCCAGGCGCAATTCACCATTACGTAAATAATCCGGAAATTGTTGTGTGGTCGGACGATCATTCAGCCACAGCGCATCATCATCAATAAACAGATAATGCGGATCATGTGGCTCTACTGTAGCAAGCCAGTCCTCAAAACTGCGGCGACTAGCTACTTCAGGTGGCACTTTGGAGGCATAGAACTGGTAAATGGTTTCTTCATCCACCACCAGATCACGACGGCGCAGTTTGTCTTCCACCCGCTCCACTTCTTCCAGTTTCAGCAAATTATGCTTCAAGAAGGGTGGATTAATACCGAGATTGCCTGTAGTCAGTGCATCGCGCAGGAAGATTTCATGCGCAGCCGGCTGATCCACTTTCTCATAATTGACCGGACGTTTCGGCTCAATAATCAGACCAAACAGAGAAATCTGATCGTATGCATTTACGACACCTGCTTTTTTCGACCAGTGCGGTTCGAAATAATGATGTTTCAGTAAGTCCCGCGCAGCCAGCAGAATCCATTCCGGCTCAATCTTTGCCAGAGTTCGTAAATACACCTGCGAGGTTTCGACCATTTCAAAAGCCATCACCCATGGGGTATTGGTCTTGTGTAGCGTTGATGCCGGGAAAATCCTTGCTTTCTGCTGACGGACTGCCATAAACACATTACGTTCATCAGTCTTGTTGGCAATAAAAGATAGCAAGCCAGTTAACAAGGCACGGTGCAGGTTTTCATAACTGGCTTTCTTTTCATTAAAGGACAATTTTAAGCCTTTAGCCAGATCCACCAACTGCTCATGAGTTTTCTTCCATTCACGCAGACGCAACCAGCTCAAAAAGTGATTACGAGCAAAAGTACGGCGCTTGTTTTCGCTCATACTTTCGCGGTTGTTATGCAGGGTATCCCAGAGCTTGATATAAAACAGGAAATCTGAATCTGCTTCACGGAACAAGGCATGTTTCTGATCGGCCTGCATCTGCTTATCCGCAGGACGTTCACGTGGGTCTTGTACTGCCAGCGCCGCGACAATCACCAAAGCTTCATTCAATGCACCAAAATGCGCACCGCCAAGAATCATTCGCGCCAGACGTGGATCAATTGGCATTTTTGCCATTTGCTGACCGATCTTGGTTAGAGAATCTCCCTTGCCTTGAAGTCCTCCTTTCGTAAAGGAGGATTTAGGAGGATTAGTAGAATCTCCCCCAACCCCTCTTTCAGAAAGAGGGGCTTTACTCTTCTCCACCATCGCCCCAAGCTCAATCAAAAGCTTGCGACCATCATTGACCAGACGGTGATCTGGTGGCTCAATGAAATCAAAATCTTCCAGTGAGCCTAGGCCCAGACTTTGCATCTGTAAAATGACGGATGCCAGATTGGTCCGTTTAATCTCAGGTTCGGTAAATTCAGGACGACTTAAAAAGTCTTCTTCACTATACAGACGAATACAGACACCTGGCGCAATACGGCCGCAACGACCTTTACGCTGATTGGCAGCAGCTTGAGAAACCGCTTCGATCGGTAAACGCTGCACCCGTGAACGATAGTTATAACGGGAAATACGGGCAAAACCGCTATCAATCACATAACGAATATTCGGAACAGTTAATGCTGTTTCTGCTACGTTGGTGGCGATAATAATCCGTCGACCGCCGCCCGATGGATTAAAGATTTTTTGCTGTTCTGCTAATGCTAATCGTGCGTAGAGTGGTAACACTTCAGTATGACGTGGACCATGCTTGATCAGGGTTTCCTGCAGTTCACGAATTTCCTGTTCGGTACTGGCAAAAATCAGGATATCGGCATGTTCAGGATGACCTTTTTCCTGTGCATCCTGAAAACATTCTTCTACAGCTGCAACTACCGCACGCGGCAGATTTTCTTCAAAATCATCAAATTCGTCATCATCACTGCCGACAATGCTCATTTCAGAAATTGGACGATAACGCACTTCTACCGGATAGCTACGCCCTTCCACTTCATAGATCGGTGCGCCATTGAAGTAGTTACTGAAACGGTTTACGTCCAGCGTTGCCGAAGTAATGATCACTTTTAGATCTTTACGACGCGGCAACAGCTGCTTGAGATACCCCATGATGAAGTCGATATTCAGCGAGCGTTCATGCGCTTCATCGATAATAATGGTGTCGTATTTGGTCAGGAACCGGTCATTGGCCAACTCTGCCAATAAAATACCATCCGTCATCAAACGGACAATCGAATCCTGCGAGCCCTGTTCATTAAAACGGACCTTAAAGGAAATTGATTCACCCAGTTTTTCGCCAACTTCTTCTGCAATACGCTGTGAGACGCTACGCGCAGCCAGACGACGTGGCTGGGTATGGCCAATCAGACCAGTCAGGCCGCGACCTGCCAGCATGGCGATTTGTGGTAATTGCGTGGTTTTACCGGAACCGGTTTCACCAGCCACAATAATGACCTGATGCTGCTGGATCGCTTCAATCAGCTTGTCTGCATACTGGGTAACAGGCAGATCCTGATTCAGCTTGATATTGGGAATGCGTTCGATACGCTGCATGACTTTGGCATGCGATTTTTCAAATAATTCTTGATATTGCTTTTGGTTGGCATCTTTACCTTTTTGGAGTCGATTTAAACGATGACGGTCACGCGCCATAACGAGCTGATCTACATTTAAAGGACTCTGCACTGAGAAAACACCTGATATCAAAAAAGACAATAGGCAGCTATTTTACGCTGTATTGCCCCTAAGCGAAAGAACGGCCATTTTGAATATTTTTATAATTTTTTAATTTTTGCCCTTGAATTTTACTGCTTGCGGCATCATGTCTGAAGAGGCATTAAACCGGGGTGAGTCTTGTCATGATGTATTCACCATTCTACGGTCGAATCATTTTTATCAAGAGCAATGCTGTTTGCGCTGATGGTGTTTTATTTTTAGCTTAATTCGGTTTTTCCGATGTATGTTATGTAAAAATACTGTTTCAGCAAGAAAAATAATTTCTGTACCCTATTGGAAATTAAATACAAACCTCAATCATGGAGACAATGATGAGCTTAATTAATACTGAAGTTAAACCGTTCAAAACAACTGCGTTCCAAAATGGTAAATTCATCGAAGTAACAGAAGCTGACCTTAAAGGTAAATGGTCTGTAGTATTCTTCTACCCAGCTGACTTCACTTTCGTTTGCCCAACTGAACTTGGCGACCTTGCTGACAACTACGAAGAATTCAAAAAATTAGGCGTTGAAATCTACTCAGTTTCTACTGACACTCACTTCACTCACAAAGCTTGGCACGATTCTTCTGAAGAAATCAAAAAAATCCAATACGTAATGGTTGGTGATCCTACTTGGACTCTTGCTAAAAACTTCGACGTATTAATCGAAGCTGACGGCCTTGCTGACCGTGGTACTTTCGTGATCGATCCAGAAGGTAAAATCCAAATCGTTGAAATCAACGCTGGCGGTATCGGTCGTGATGCTCAAGAACTTCTTCGTAAAGTTAAAGCAGCTCAATATGTACACGCTCACCCAGGCGAAGTTTGCCCAGCTAAATGGAAAGAAGGCGACGCAACTCTTGCTCCTTCAATCGACCTAGTTGGTAAAATCTAATCTGTATTAGATTGAACTGATTCAAAAAAACCACGCTTTTAGCGTGGTTTTTTTATTTGAACATTTATTTGATTACTCTATTGGCCAAACGTTTTATTTTCCCTTTTCTTGTATCTAAAGCCATCCTGTCAAATCTTTATTTTTCACTTTAAAGATCATATAAAAATCAGGCATGCATATTGCATCCTCTTCATAACAATCCCCTACTTATGCTTACAATTCAGTTATACATCTTCAATGTCAGTTGGCATAAGTTCAAGACATAAGATAATAATATTCAGTGGAGGAAAACGTATGCAAAAACTGCTAACCGTGATCTCATGGGCTTATAGTCCCTCTAGCCGCCACCTGAAAATCATTTATAGCAATGGCGATATAGAGCTCTACCATCCTGTTCCCGAATTTGTTTATGACAACCTGTTAAGACGCCAAGATAAAATGGCCTTTGTACAGAAATATCTTGAATACAACTTACATTTTGACCGGGTTTGCCTGTTTTAATTTAACTAATTTCTGCTTAACGATAAGTCACCATGAGTAAGCCAGCTCCAATCGGCAACGTACTCATGATAAAACCTGAATCCTGCTGGATCAGATGAATAAATTCTTCTACTTCCGCAGCATGTGAAATCACATTATCCACCAGTAATACTCCACCTTTTGGCTTGAGTAATCGGGCCAAATGGGTCCAATAATCCACATAAGCATCACGTTCCGCATCTAACAATATAAAATCAAATACGTTCTGCTCAGCTTGCAAATAATGCAATGCATCTGTCACTTTAAAATTAATCAAATTATCTAGACCTAGCTGATTTGCATACTGCTCGGCCTGCGCAACTCTTTCTGCATCTATTTCTAATGTTGTAATCGTCGCTTGAGTCTGCCAGGCAGCTTCGGCCAGCCATAAAGTGGAATAGCCTGTAGAAGTACCAATTTCCAAAATACGTTTGGACTGCTGGGCACGAATGAGTAATGATAAAAATCGGCCTGATTCAGGCTCAATATTTCGATAGCGTTGCAGACGTTCAGTTTGCTGAAGATCATGCGCATGAAAGGTCTCATACAGCTCCTGCATGAAACTTTCAAAATGTTGTAATTGATTCATTGCTCTTCCCTGAGGTTATCTAAATAAATTATTTATGGACTGATTAAAGTGCCTGAACCAATTTAAAGCGTTCTACTTCACGATCATCACTGGTGATAATACTTTCTGTAAACATGGATAGCGGTCGTACCCAAATCGAATAGTCACCATAAAGGCACTGATAAACCACCAGCTTTTCTTCCGTTTCACTATGCGTTGCCACATGCAGGACCTGATAAAGCTTGCCTTTATAATGTTGATAAATGCCGCGTTGTAATTCCATCGTTCAACTCTCAAATGCAGAATTCTGATATTAACCGAAAAAGAGTAATATCATTCTAAACTACTTGAAAATTCATGCTAAGCACCCATATATAAGCTTGAAATTAATCATGAATTTTTCAATACATTTGCAAAACCGATCAAATTTATAAAAACAAACTGTTTTATCTATTTATCGATTTAGCTTAGTATCTACTTATCGAATGAATTCTTACTCCTTTGGAGACGTTAGCAATGTTAGATCAAAATACTTCAGCTCAATTAAAAACACTACTTGAACGTTTGGAAGGCCCGATTGAATTAGTGGCAACTCTGGATGGCTCTGACAAATCAGCCAAAATCAAAGAACTGGTTGAGGAAATCGCTCAGCTTTCTGATTTAGTGACTGCCCGTTTTGACGGTACCAACAAACGTGCACCAAGCTTTGGTGTGGCAAAAGCCGGTGAACAGCCTCGCGTGTTCTTTGCAGGCTTGCCAATGGGCCATGAGTTTACTTCCTTGATTCTGGCATTGCTTCAAACTTCTGGTTATGCACCAAAAGTCTCTGCCGAAGTTCTGGAATCGATTAAAGGCTTGGGCATCAAATCTGACTTTGATGTATTTGTCTCACTCAGCTGTCATAACTGTCCGGATGTTGTTCAGGCATTGAACCTGATTGCCATCTATAACCCGGGTACAACAGCCACCATGATTGATGGGGCTTTCTTCCAGGATGAAGTGGAAGAACGCAAAATCATGGCCGTACCAATGGTGTTCCAAGACAATGAACATATCGGTCAGGGTCGTATGACACTGGAAGAAATCATTGCCAAACTGGATACCAATGCCGCAGCCAAAGATGCTGAAAAATTAAATGCCAAAGATGCATTTGATGTGTTGGTGATTGGTGGTGGACCTGCAGGGAATACTGCAGCGATCTATGCAGCACGTAAAGGCATTCAAACTGGGATCGTGGCTGAACGCATGGGCGGTCAGGTGATGGATACCATGGACATCGAAAACTACACATCAGTGCAAAAAACCCAAGGTCCGAAATTTGCTGCTGAGATGGAAGCACACGTGCGTGAATACGGCGTTGACATCATGAACCTGCAACGTGTGTCTGACATCAAAGGCGCAGATAGCACAGCGAATGGTCTGGTAGAAGTGACTTTAGAAAATGGTGCGAAACTTGAATCTAAAACAGTCATTCTGTCTACCGGTGCACGCTGGAGAGAGATGAATGTTCCAGGTGAACAGGAATACAAAACTCGTGGTGTAGCGTATTGCCCACACTGTGATGGTCCATTGTTCAAAGGCAAACGTGTTGCAGTGATCGGTGGTGGTAACTCCGGTGTAGAAGCTGCGATTGACCTTGCAGGTATTGTTGAGCATGTAACGCTGGTTGAGTTTGATACCAAACTGCGTGCTGACCAAGTGCTTCAAGACAAATTGCACAGCTTGCCAAACACCACCGTAATCAAAAATGCGCTTTCTACCGAAGTGATCGGTGATGGTTCACAAGTCACAGCGTTGAAATACAAAGACCGTGCAACTGATGAAGAGCACACTGTTGAATTGGCTGGGATCTTCGTTCAGATCGGTTTGTTGCCGAACACTGACTTCCTGAAAGGAACCGATGTTGAGCTAACCAACCGTGGTGAGATTGTGATTAACGAGCGCAATGAAACCAATGTCAAAGGTGTGTTTGCTGCAGGTGACTGTACCACTGTTCCTTACAAACAGATCATCATCGCGACTGGTGAAGGTGCCAAAGCATCATTATCTGCCTTTGATTACATCATTCGTTCTGGTCAGTAATCCTTAAAATCCATGAATTAAAAAAGCCCGCACAATGCGGGCTTTTTACTATCTCAAAGCTGATTTATTCCTGTAAGAGTTGAGCTGCCAGTTTTTCAATATTTGCCATTTCAGGATGTACAGCAGCAACATTGGCTAAAATCGTCACTGCCTTCTTCTTGTTTAAATCAATCATCAAAATAGCAGAATGCCCTGCGGTATTCCCACCATGCCAGATGATTTTAGTGCCATTGTCCTGTTCTCGCACAAACCAGCCCAATCCCAATTGGTAGCTACCTGCTTGTTCTGTGGTTGCTTGCTGAGTTAATTGTACTGCTGCATTTTTTTCATCAAACTGAGCTTGTGCAAATCTGGTTAAATCTGAAGCTGTAGAGAGTACGCCGCCTGCGGGTAAAAAAGTATCAAAGGTCCAAGTGGTGATTTCTTTTCCTTGGGCATCAAATGCAGACACAAGTTGCTTAGCTGCTTGATCAGGCGAGGTATAGCTATGTTTCATCCCATACTTTTTAAAGACATATTCATTGAGTAACTCAGCAAAATCCTTATTTTGCGATTGACTCAAACTCTGTCCCAATAAAGCCACAGCCAGATTAGAATAATGTGGCACTTTCCCGCTGTTATTTGCATGTTCAAGCTCTAAGGAATTTTTTAAATATTCTTCCAGTTTAGCTGCATCATATTCCTTATATGGATCAGTATCATCATCTACTTCCAAATTACTCGGTAGTCGTGGCAGTCCAGACGTATGATTGGCTAAATCCTGAAAGCGAATCTGGATATGGTCCTTAAATGGAAAGGCATAATAAGGATTAATCTTGTCATCGAGTTTAATTTTATGTTGGGTCACCAACTCAGCCAATATAGTTGATGTCATTACTTTGGTCAGAGAACCGATTGCAAAGACTTTATCCTGATTGGCCTGGGCCTGGATTTTGTCCTTATGTTTCTGTACCCCATAGTAATGGGTTTTGTCTTGATCTAATACCGCTATAGCCACTTGAGTCTGCTTTGGAAAAGTACGAGTAGCCTGATAAATTTTCTCTGCAATCGCTTTTGGATAGCCTTGAATAGCATTGACTGTCTTATTATTTGCTGCAGTAGATTCGATATAGGGCGTAAATAAAAGACCGGAAATCTGTTGATCATTATTCAAACTCATGCTGAGTTTCAGACGATCTTTTTCAAAGTTGGCCTTATAGACTGCAGTCTCTTTGCCTTTAGACTCTATATACTCAATACTTTGGATTGTGCCTAGTTGCTGCTGCAAGTCTTTAGAGACTTTTTCAAACATATTTAAAGGAATCGCCTTTTTCGCTTCAGGTGAAAACTTTTCGAAAATTGCTGCATAATTTTGTGCATTAAAATCCTGCTGAAACTGAGTAATAACTTCCTTTTCAATATCAGATTGTGCATAAAGACTGCTCATACAGAGCAAGGATGATAAAAACAGTGATATTTTCTTCATGAGATTAGTATTGTTCCTTAAGTTTATAGTGCACTTTCATAAAAATTATTGAAATTAAACATTTTTATAGAATTAATAGAGTGCAACGAATAGCTAAAAAATAAGCAAAATATATTCCATATCATTCTATTTTGTAGGGCAGATCAAGCCATATAAGTTCTTGCCCTGTCTATTTCCCATTTTATACTTGTTGTTCTTAAGCTCCACTCAAATTGGTTCAAAAATTGCTTATGAATTGATAGATAGCATAGTTAATTATTCCAGAGAAATTTCTTGAAATAACCTAATGATGTTATGTACTTAGCCAATTATTATTTGTTTTCCTCACTAAGACTTGGGTAACTTTTTGTTATATGACTTGTCAGCGTCTAATTGCATCATTAACATGAAATGCAGACCTGAAATAAAAGTCCGTGAAAGATAACAAAAAAAATATCAGAAATGTAATGGAGCTTAGCAATGTACTATCAATATCACTGTGCGTGCTGCGATAAAGTTGTAGAAGCTGGCCAAAAAGAATGTCATGCCTGTGGCTCACATAATATTCGCAGCCCTTATGGTTTTTGGATTTTATGTCTGGTGGCCTGTCTGGTTACTGCAATCGCATTCAAAGTAATGCATGTCTATATCCAGTCACAGCAGCAGGAAGTGCCAGCTCAGTCATCTTTATTTGATGTGCTGCAACAAGATAATAAACGTCCGCGCTAATTTTTTATCCTCCAGCAAGACCTGACATGGATCAGGTCTTTTTTATGCGCTTTTAACTTAAAGATGAAACGCTGCCAGAATAGAAAATTTGAATTACAATAAATCATCTTGCAGTGAGAGATGAAAATGGTTCAGTTAATTAAAAAAGGCGGCTTACGTGAGCGTGCCAATCGCAGTCGCAGTTATCAAGGTTCGGAAAATACTGAGGCCACCCTTAAACCGAATCGTTATCAGTCCCCAGTGCAGAAACAGAATCATCCAGTTTCTGACGCTTCCGCTGCACAGCAGCCTTCTACCGAAAACTCCTCTGTTACCCCATCGAATTAAGATTTTTAGTTCATTAGAACCAGCGCGTCATACCATAACCAGACTGCAAAAATCAGGAATAACCCGCCTGAAATCATATCGATATAACTTCCTGATCGCTGGTAAGCCTCTTTAATTTTAGGATGGGAAATTAACAGCATCAGTAAAGTAAAAGTAATAAATGTTTGCAGCGGAATAATCACTGCCAGTTGCGCTTTTAAATAATTAGAAGCTGATGAACTCAGGGCGAGTGAAAATACACTACTGAAATAGATCAGGGTTTTAGGATTCGACAGATTAGTCAATAAACCCTGCATAAAATAACTTTTTGGTGCTTCTACTGTATTTAAATCATCTTGAGTTTGATGTCTGTTCTGAAAACCTTGCCAGCCACCTTTTAGCATGGCCCAGCCCATTTTGACCAAAAATAGCCCACCGATGACCATTAATACCTGCTGAATCCAGGGAAACTGGTCGATCAGTACGGTAAAGCCTGCTAGCGTCAATACCACCCAAACCACGATCCCTGCTGAAATTCCGGCAATCACCTTTAAGGCATTCATACGTGTCGTAGAAGCCGCACTTTTTGCGATAAGTAAAATGTCAGGACCCGGGCTTAATTGAGCAACAAAATGCAGAAAACAGATGGTAAAGAGCAAGGACATTTAAAAAAGATCAAATGGTAAAAAAACTATTATAACTTTTTTTTAACGAAATTAGAAAGTTCCAGTAAAAAAGCCGAATCATGAGATTCGGCTTGAAGCATTTATATTGAAAGCGTGATTTTATTTCTTGTTCACATCTTTCATTTCAATTTTCTTGGCTTCCGGGGTCACTTCACGAGCTTCGCCATCAATAATGGTTGAATCGCCATGACCACCCTGCTGGTTCTGCATATCCTGCATTTGACGCATCATTTCAGCAAACGGGTTTTGGCCTGCACCGCCACCGACATCGCCCATCATGCCACCCATCATTTTTTCCATCATGGCTTGCTGACGTTTCATCATCATTTTCATCATGGCTGCCTGGAAAGCACGTTGTACAGGTGGAATCAGCATTAATACCGCAAGCACATCACTAATCAAACCAGGAATCAGCAGGAAAAAGCCGGCTAAAATTTTAGGTAAATTATTCGATAATGCCGGATCTGCACTCATCTGCCCCATCTGCATTTGCTGCATTTGTGGCATAACGCCGGCCGAATATTTCCGGATCAGGTTCATACCGATAAAGAAGGCCGCCACAAACCAGAAAAATACGTACCACATGCTCCCGACAAGGTCACCCACGCCAATCCATACAAATACTTCGAGGACTAAGCCGGCCAGGATAATAAGAAATAATTTCATGAAAATTAATCTAATCTCAGTAAAATAAATATTAGGATGCTGTAATCAACTGCTTCATCAGGATCAAGCTTTTTTGATACGCTTATGTAACAATATGGGCATTATTTTATTTTTAAAGTGCAGGCATGTCATTAATTATTGGGATTGATCCCGGTTCGCGTCTAACAGGTTACGGTATCATCCAGAAAGAAGGTTCAAAACTCACTTTTGTTGATGCGGGAACGATTAGAACTGAAACAGCGGAAATGCCTGAACGTTTAAAACGAATCTTTGCCGGTGTCGAACGGATTGTCAAATTTTACGGCCCGACCGAGGCTGCGGTGGAACAGGTGTTTATGGCACAAAACCCGGATTCTGCTCTTAAACTGGGTCAGGCTCGTGGTGCGGCAGTCGCAGCCTTAGTGAACCTAGATCTGGAAGTTGCTGAATATACGGCGCGTCAGATCAAACAGTCTGTAGTGGGTTATGGCGCTGCAGACAAAGAACAGGTTCAAATGATGGTTATGCGTATTCTGAACCTGACAATCAAGCCGCAACAGGATGCTGCTGATGCACTCGCTGCTGCCATTTGTCATGCCCATGCTTCAGGCAGCATGAGTAAAATGGCTGTATTGAATGCATTGGGGGGTATGGCACGCGGACGCAGTCGGGTCAGCACCCGCCGCCGTTAGTCTTCAGTTAATACTTTAAAATCCTGAAAATCAGCGCCTTGAAGATTTAAACTCTGCTGATGAATTGCAGTGACTTCTGCACGTTGTGGTCCAGTTCTGCTGAACTGGATCATGTCCTGAACAATCGCCTCCTTCCCAACAATGACAGCCTCGACTTCGCCTGTTTCCAGATTACGTACAAAACCCTTTAAACCTAATTGAATTGCTTTTTGTTCAAACCAGCGACGGTAGCCTACGCCCTGCACTTTGCCCTGAATGATTAAATGAATGGCCTGCATTTTTATTGTCCTTAGTGGTTCACAACCTGGTAAATGGCATGTTTCATATCTTGCGCCTGCAAGCCACGTTCACCTTTTTTCGCCAATACATCACCGGCAAGTGCGTGCAAAGTTACGATTTCATGTAAATGGGTGGCATCTTTAAATTGGGCTTTCAAACTTGCGATCATACCAGCAAGTACATCTCCCATTCCTCCGGTTCCCATACCGGCATTGCCTGCGGTACAGATGAAAAGAGCATCTTCTAAAATCAGGCTACCTGAACCTTTGAGCACCCATTGTCCCTGATATTTTTGCTGGAGCTGTTGAATTGCCTGAATACGATCTGCTTCGACTTCTGATGCTTTCATTTCTAACAAAGTAGCCGCTTCACCCGGATGTGGTGTTGCATAAGTATGGGCATTCAACTTTTGTGGTGATTTTGCCAGAAACCACAAGGCGTCTGCATCGAGAACTGTCTCCAGTTCTGATTGCTGAATCAGGTCAAACCAGTATTTATATTGCTGTTCAGCCCAAGTATCTCGTCCTAACCCCATACCAAAACAGACAGCATCCACATGACGAACTAAAGCTTGGCGTTGCTCAGCATCTAGCGCATTAATATCACGCAGCATGATATTCGGAGCACGTGACAAAATGGCAGTATGATGTTTGGCATCACAAACCACAGTGACCTTACCTGCACCGGCAGCAAAGGCTGCCTCAGCTGCCATAATGACCGCACCGCCCATATCGGCATGCCCCCCAATTACGAGCACATGCCCATAACTGCCCTTATGTCCAAAAGCTTCACGTTTAGGCAGATGAATTTGAGTCGAGGAAATTTGAGCTATCGGCACAAGTTCAGCATCGGGAGGAATAACCGAGATGACCTCTACCTTGCCGGCATATTCTTTGCCTCGTCCGGTAAATAGTCCCGCCTTTAAACCTAAAACAGTAAAACTATGATCTGATTTAATGGCGACCGGCAAAGGCTGGCCAGTATTGGCATGCAGTCCGCTTGGAATATCCACTGCGATTTTGAGTCCTTGCTGGGCATTAATGCTTTGAATAATCTGTTGCCAATTTTCATTCAGATTACGGTTCAAGCCGATCCCAAATAAGGCATCAATATAGACTTCATATTGTTTCTGAAAATTAAAACCTGAATAAGTGGGTATGCCGATTTCCTGAGCTGCCCCGATTGCTTGTGCCAGATCCTGTGATAGACCGGGTTCTGCTGCATAAATATCTATTTCAAAACCGGCCTGTTTTAAATATTTACCTACTAGATAACCATCACCGGCATTATTACCTTGACCGCAACACACAGCGATTCGGGTCAATTGCTGTTGTTCCAACAAAGAGATGAGTCGCTGCGCAATCGACCATGCCACCTGTTGCATTAAACCATAAGAACTATTTTGCTTGCCAAACCAGCGCTGCTCCCATGCTTGTATATCGCGGCTATGATAAACTTGCTGCTGCATTTCTTATTTCCTGTTTCTGGTTTATGACAACACCCGATTCCCAAGCGCAAATCCAAGTTTATCAACAAGATCCCCATGAACTGAAAGCGTGGATCAAAGCGCAGGCACGAGAACTGGGTTTTTCTGATTGTGTCATTGCCCAACCGGATGCTCAAGCAGAATTAGTCCGCTTGCAGGAATATTTAGACCGCGGCTATCACGGTGATATGAAGTTTTTGGAAGAAAATCTGGAAAAACGTGCCGATCCCACACTGCTTATTCCCAATACCAAATCCGTGATCTGTGTACGAATGGATTATCTGGTCGATCTTCCAGAACCGCGTCTAGTGCCCTATGCACCAAATTCTGCGATTATTGCCCGTTATGCCCGTGGTCGTGACTATCATAAGACCATGCGCGGGCGCCTAAAAATGCTGGCTTCTAAAATTCGGGAAAAAGTCGGTGAATTTGAATCCCGCCCCTTTGCAGACTCTGCTCCTGTATTTGAAAAATCCCTGGCCGAAAGTGCGGGCATGGGCTGGACCGGTAAACATACTTTATTAATCCATAAAAAATCCGGGTCTTTCTTTGTTTTAGGTGAGCTGTTTAGCTCACTGGAACTGCCCTTTGATGAGCCTGCAAGCAAACATTGTGGTTCATGCACAGCCTGTATTGATATTTGCCCGACACAGGCTATTGTTGAACCGTATATGCTGGATGCACGTCGCTGTATTGCTTATTTAACCATTGAGTATAAAGGGATCATTCCAGAGGAGTTACGTCGAGGGATTGGTAACCGGGTCTTCGGTTGCGATGATTGTCAGTTGATTTGTCCGTGGAACAGCTTTGCTCAAAAAACTAATATTGAAGATTTTCACCCCCGACATGGACTGGATCAAGTGAGTTTACTGGATCTCTGGCAATGGGATGAAGCTACATTTTTAAGCTCAACTGAAGGCAGTCCATTACGCCGTACCGGCTATCAGAGCTTTATGCGCAATATTGCGATCGGCTTGGGTAATGCGCCTTTTGATCCACAGATTGTCCAGACATTACAAGCTCAGCAGAATCAACATGATGAGATTGTACAAGTTCATATTGACTGGGCCATACAGGAACAACTGGCAAAATCCCGGTAATTTTCAATTTTTACTTCGGTTCACATTTTCTCGTCAAAGCCTTACACAGTTACTGTGCAAGCTATGGCATAAAGGAAAAAGAATAGAAATAAAGCCGGAGGTGGATATGCAAAAGTCATCTGATACACAACATCAAAATCAGGAACAGCTTGAAGAGTTGCAACATCAACACCAGAAGCAGCAACAACAGCAACAGCAGCAGTCACAACATGGCCCGCTTGGCTCTCCAAAAAATAACCAGCACGAACAAGATGAACGTGTATTAAACAAGCAACATCGTAGTGATTTACAAAACCAGAATATTCACGGAAATCATCGTGAATAAACTCCGATCAAGAGTTCAACTACAAAGCTCACCTTGTGTGGGTTTTGTTTTTTCTATAAGGTCATATTTTGCTAATGAAGATGGCGATACTTTTACTTAAGATGGAGCCTGATAAATAAATATGAACAAGGATGGACAGATGAACAGTATTGATCCAATACGTAATGATTGGTCTCGTGCAGAAATTGAAGCCCTATATCAACAACCTTTAATGGACTTAATCTTTCAGGCTCAACAGGTTCATCGTCAATATTTTGATGCCAATACCGTTCAGGTCAGTACCCTGCTCTCTATTAAAACCGGTAAATGCCCAGAAGATTGCAAATACTGTTCTCAGTCCGCACATTATGACTCCAAACTCGAAGCGGAAAAACGAATCGCAGTAGAAAAAGTAATTCAGGAAGCAAAAGAAGCTCTTGCCTCTGGCAGTTCACGTTTCTGTATGGGAGCAGCATGGCGTAATCCGCATGAACGTGATATGCCTTATGTACTGGACATGGTACGTGAAGTCAAAGCACTTGGACTAGAGACCTGTATGACTTTAGGCATGCTGAATGCCTCACAGGCAGAACGTCTAAAAGATGCTGGACTGGATTATTACAATCACAATCTGGATACATCACGTGAATACTATTCACATATTATCAGTACCCGCAGCTTTGATGACCGACTAGATACATTGGACCATGTGCGTCAAGCTGGCTTGAAAGTCTGTAGTGGTGGCATTGTCGGCTTAGGTGAAAGTCGTAATGACCGGATCGGTTTATTATTTGAGCTTTCTACACTTCCGATTCACCCAGAATCTGTGCCCATCAATATGCTAGTGCCAATTGAAGGCACACCGATGGCAGATGTTGAAAAACTGGATGTGATTGAATGGATTCGAACTATTGCAGTGGCCCGCATTCTGATGCCAAAAAGTTATATTCGTCTTTCGGCAGGCCGTGAATCACTGACTGACTCAGATCAGGCATTGGCATTTATGGCAGGCGCCAACTCGATTTTCTCAGGCGAAAAACTGCTAACGACTCCAAATACAGCCAAAGGTCGTGACCAACAGCTCTTTGAAAAATTAGGACTGGTAGCAGAACAACCAAAGCCAAGCATCCGCGCATTGGCGACTGATGCAATGGCAAGTTAATTGAAATAATTCAAGATGCTGAAAAGTTATGCGCAGTAATTAAAATGCCATAACTGGCATTGAGATAATCACCGATCCGGATCTGGTCTGTTCCATTGGCATGATGTACGACCAGTTCCTGCGTCAGTGCATCAAAACTAAAAGAGTCATAACAGTCCTGATGCAGGCTTAACCAGTGTAAAGTGTCAGCCAGATTTTCATCTACAATATAGGTTTTGGCATGGAAATCTTTGCTCATTTAAGCCTTCTCATCATGTGGTACTGGTAATGATTTTAATGGATATGAGTTTAGATTAAATATAATGGATATAAAAAAGTGAGCATATCGCTCACTTTTTCTTGCAGTATTTTTTAATCTCTTTGGGTACCACATTTGCGGCATTCCCAATCTGCCCCAATTTCCTCCATTTGCTGGTATTCATAAATGTGCAGACAAAATATTTTTTTTAATAATTGAAGCATTGCTAAAACTCCCGTTTCATCATTTTTAAAATACGCTTCTTTAGGCACCCTTCCTGAGTGTCGATTTGTTGTTCTGGATAAAAATCACCTCTAACTTATAACCAGAATTTTTCAAAATGTAAAACCTATTTCATTCATTTTTTCAACTTTCCGATAAAGTTAAATTTCAATTGATTCATGCTTTTAATTAGCATCTGTGATCTATATCTCAAATACCACTTATTAAAGATTCTCTACTATAAAAAAAGCGAACCGAAGTTCGCTTTTTTGCTTTTATTTAGAAGAAACCAGCTGGCTTGGTTGAATAACTCACCAACAGGTTTTTGGTCTGCTGGTAATGATCCAGCATCATCTTGTGGTTTTCACGACCGATCCCAGATTTCTTGTAACCACCAAAGGCTGCATGGGCCGGATAGATATGATAGCAGTTGGTCCAGACACGACCCGCTTCAATGGCACGGCCAGCGCGATACGAGGTATGTGCCGAACGTGACCAGACACCAGCACCTAGGCCATAAATCGTATCGTTGGCAATCTTGATGGCATCATCAAAATCTTTAAAGGTGGTTACTGCCAGTACCGGCCCAAAAATTTCTTCCTGGAAGGTACGCATATTATTGGTGCCTTTAAAGATGGTCGGTTCAATGTAGAAGCCTTGCCCGACTTCCTGACGTACACCGCCGCCAACAAGCACTTCTGCACCTTCGCCGCGACCTGTTGCAATACACCCCAGAATCTTGTCCTGCTGTTCCTGCGATGCCTGCGCACCAATCATGGTTTCAGTATCGAGTGGATGACCAGTTTTAATACGTTTAACCCGATCGATTGCCAGTTCCAGGAACTGATCAGCAATACTTTCCTGGACCAAAGCACGTGATGGACAGGTACAGATTTCCCCTTGGTTCAAGGCAAACATGGTGAAACCTTCCAGTGCTTTTTCCAGATAATCATCCTGCTGCGCCATGACATCTTCAAAGAAAATATTTGGTGATTTACCACCAAGTTCCAGTGTCACCGGAATAATATTTTCAGTAGCATATTGCATGATTTGCTGACCTACAGCAGTCGAACCAGTGAAGGCAATTTTGGCAATACGCGGATTCACAGCCAGTGGACGGCCGACTTCAACACCATAGCCATTCACGATGTTTAATACACCTTCAGGTAACAGGTCCTGAATCAGTTCAGCCAGTACCAGAATACTGACCGGGGTCTGCTCTGCCGGTTTCAGAACGATACAATTGCCTGCGGCCAAAGCCGGTGCCAATTTCCATGCTGCCATCAAGATCGGGAAGTTCCATGGAATGATCTGACCAACCACACCTAAAGGCTCATGGAAATGGTAGGCAATGGTATCTTCATCAATCTCAGAAATGCCGCCTTCTTGCGCACGGATACAGCCGGCGAAATAGCGGAAGTGATCAATCGCTAAAGGAATATCAGCAGCCAGGGTTTCACGGATTGGCTTGCCATTGTCCCAGGTTTCAGCCACCGCCAGCAGTTCCAGATTGGCTTCGAGACGATCAGCAATTTTGAGCAGAATGTTAGAGCGAG
The DNA here is from genome assembly GCF_013417335.1 of Acinetobacter sp. YH16031. Taxonomy (NCBI): domain Bacteria; kingdom Pseudomonadati; phylum Pseudomonadota; class Gammaproteobacteria; order Moraxellales; family Moraxellaceae; genus Acinetobacter; species Acinetobacter sp. YH16031. The sequence continues at coordinate 1,885 of NZ_VPED01000015.1, read as the reverse complement.
TCGTTGGAGATGATTTATTCCATTGTGCTTTAGCTTTATGCGCAGCATCCAGCGCCAGTTCGATATCTTCCACGCTAGAACGTGGCACTTTGGTAAACAGCTTGCCATCTACAGGAGAAATATTATCAAAGTATTCGCCTTTGACTGGCGGCACCCATTGCCCACCAATAAAGTTGTCATACTGGGCTTTGAAATGAACTTTTGAGCCAGGCTGGTTCGGATCGATATAACGCATATGTATTTCCTTTGCTTATTTTAATCTTTAAAAATGCTGCATCTACAGCTTTGGTATAAGGTACATCCGTACTCTATTTAGTTAACATACGCGTTATAAGGTTGGAGAAAGGTTGGCACTCAACCGATTTACATTTCTTTTGATTCCTCATAAAAACAATAATAATTACATTTGGATGTAAATCATGAATTATTGTGAGAATAAGGAATGATGACAGAACAGAGCTTGATACAACAAAGGCAAAAAATTGATCAGCTTCGTCAAAGCAGCAGTTTATCGCCTTCACATGCAGCACAACTCGAACAGAGCATCGTTAGCTCCTGGCAACGCTCTTCTTTAGCCGAGATTCCCAAAAATCGTCTGGCTGCCCCATTAACAGATATAAAACAAATCAGCACTTCTTCGGCTTTAAGTCATGCCTTGGAACATTGTGCTGAAAGTTTGAGGCATATTGCCGAACAGTCCTCTATGGTTTTGGCCGTTGGAGATATTGGCAGTACGGTACTATGGCGGGCCTCCTGCCCTGAATTGCGCACAATTGCTGATAATATTCACTTAGTTGAAGGCGGTCAGTGGCGTGAGGAACTGGTCGGGACCAATGCCCTTGCCCTGTCGATCAAAACCCAACAATCGAGCTGCGTGTTTTCCAGCGAACATTACATGCCTTCCGTGCAGGATCTAGTCTGTTATGCCTCCCCCATTATTGATCCTTATTCCAAACAGATTCTAGGGGTTATTGACCTGTCCACCCACTGGCAAAAACATAATAGCTTAGGGCTATTAGCAGCCGAACGTTGTGCATCCATCATTCAATCTGCTTTACTGGAATCGCAAAAACAGCGTTTATATATTCGTGCCTTTTCTGTACCTCAGGTGATTTTTAATGGTAAGACCCTGACCATAACTCCACGCCAGACTGAAATTCTCGCTATTCTGGCTTTATTCCCACAAGGTTTAAGTCTGGATCGCCTGCATCAGGCACTTTATGGCGAACGTAAAGTCAGCATGGGTACGCTAAAAGCTGAAATGTCACAGTTACGAGATATTCTGGGCGGTATGCTTGGTTCGCGCCCTTATCGATTGCTGGCGCATGTTGAAGCAGACTTCCTGCAAACCGAACAGTCTTTAGATGCAGGTTATATCGATTCAGCCTTAAAACTTTATACTGGAGTTTTTCTGGCAAAAACTGAAAGCCCACTTTTATGTGCATGGCGGGATTGTCTGGAATCACGTCTCAGTGATGCTATTTTCAAAGCCAATGAAACTGATGTGCTGCTGAAACATGTAGCACGTTTTCCTGAAGCAATTGATGCGGTTGAACGTCTGATTGAACTAATGCCAAAAGATCATCCAGCACATCAAACCCTGCTTAAATTTCAGGATATTTAAAAATCAGATCATTTCTTGTTTGGCTTCTTGTTAGCAAGATAATTACGGCTATCTTCCATTGAGAAGATTCCAACTTATAAAAATATAAAAAGCATTTAACTACTTTAGAATTATAATTTTTTATTATAACATTTTATTAGATCTCTTTCATAAATCAAAAAACGATCTTCTTTTTGGTTAATATTTGCACTCCGGATTTCTTAGCATTCGTGCATAATCTGCGGATGAAATACATCGATTCAAACAAGCTTTCTGATCCTC
>NZ_VPED01000151.1:0-1550 GCF_013417335.1 Acinetobacter sp. YH16031 | reverse complement strand
TAAAAATAATCAAAGAATAGGAGATATATCAATTGAATCAGTGAAATGTGGAAAAATAAACTGAATCCTATTGTACCCTAAATTCTTATAGAATATGCCGTCTTTGACATGGCAGAGCTGTCAAAAGATAGATGCTAAGAAAAGGTTGCACCCGCTATGGAAATACTCAAAAAGATGTCAGTTTTTCTGATGCTGCTGATTGCCTTAATTTTAAGCATTGGTGGTTTGTGGCATCAATTACAAGGCGGCAGCATGTTTTACACACTGATCGGATTGCTGTATGGACTCAGTTTGAATTTCTATCTCAAAAAGCAGGAAAAAGCCTTATATGCGAATTCTGCTGTATTGTTCGGTGTTATTGTCTGGGCATCTTATCAGCATGGCATCAATTTTCTATAGTGCGAATTATTTTTGCCTTACTAAGACCATATGGATACTGCTCCGTTTCAGCAATTAAACAACAATATTCTATTGAAAAAAATTCATTTGACCTTATCTTAAAATGAAACCTATATAAATAATTGAGACCCGATTTTTATGTTATTTCATACCCCCAAATTACCCGCTGAAATCCGTATTAGTCATTTGAATGCGCGCATTAACGAGCAACGAAAAAAAATAGCGCAAACAACTTCATCTAAACTGGAACTTTTACAATTGAGCCAGCAATTGTCAAAAGAAGCGCGTGCGCGTAAGAAAACTAACCAGAAAATCTATGTGCTCGATTTTAAAGGTGATATGGCTGCGTCTGCAGTAGAAAGCCTGCGTGAAGAAATTACCCTGATTCTATCTACAGCAAAAGCTGGTCGTGATCGTATCATTGTACGTTTAGAAAGTCCGGGTGGTATGGTACATGGTTATGGTCTTGCAGCTGCGCAACTGGTGCGCTTACGTGAAGCGGGTTTCCATGTGACCATCTGCGTTGATAAAGTGGCAGCCAGTGGCGGTTATATGATGGCGTGTATTGCAAATGAAGTAATTTCTGCACCGTTTGCGATTGTGGGTTCAATTGGGGTAGTGGCACAGGTACCGAACTTTAACCGTCTGCTGAAAGAAAACAAGATCGATTTTGAACTTTATACTGCGGGTCAATATAAACGTACGGTGACCATGTTTGGTGAAAATACCGAAGAGGGCAAAGCCAAGTTTGAAGAAGAATTGCAACAGACACATGCCTTATTTAAACACTTCGTGGAAAAATATCGCCCACAGTTAAATGTTGAAAAAGTGGCAACGGGTGAACACTGGTATGGTCAGGATGCCCTAGATCTGAATCTGGTGGATAAACTGCAAACTTCTGATGAATATCTGTTAGGCCTATTACCACAACATGATGTGTATTTAATCCAGACCCGTAAAAAACCAACGCTGGGCGAAAAACTAGGTTTGCAAGCAGCACAAATTGCAGATTCTTTTATCCCAGCGGTGATGAATAAAGTGGTAGATACGCTAACCAAAGCCAATTCTAATCTGGTTCAGATGCGCGATCCTAAACTTTAATTCATTATTCAGTTATGAATCTAAGAGCTCACTTCGGTGGGCTTTTTTAT
>NZ_VPED01000150.1:0-1560 GCF_013417335.1 Acinetobacter sp. YH16031 | reverse complement strand
GAGCGAAAGCGAGATTCAATAGAGTTTGAGCGAAGCGAAAACCAAGGGCAATTTTTCACTCCTTAGGCTTTTAATTATTTTAAAGTTTTTAAATGCTTTTAGACATGCTGAAAGCCTTTTTTCACAATGCTTTTAAGGGTTATATGACACCGTTTACCTTGCAATATGACACCGTTTACCTTGCAATATGACACCGTTTACCTTGCAATATGACACCGTTTACCTTGCTTATAGCACTAAAATTAATTATTGTGTCATAGCATAATAAATAATACTGGTGCTTCATGAGAGAATTAGTTGTAAAAGACAATGCCTTAATTAATGCAAGCTATAACTTAGATTTAGTAGAACAACGTTTAATTTTATTGGCCATTGTTGAGGCAAGAGAAAGCGGGAAAGGTATTAATGCTAATGATCCCCTTGAAGTACATGCAGAAGGTTATATCAATCAATTTGGCGTACATCGCAATACGGCTTATCAAGCATTAAAAGATGCCTGTAATGATTTATTTGCAAGACAATTTAGCTATCAAAAAATAAATGAACGAGGGAATATTGAGAACTATAGATCCCGTTGGGTTAGTGAAATTGGATATGTAGATAATGAAGCAGTAGTTAAACTTATCTTTGCCCCTGCCATAGTTCCCTTAATTACACGCTTAGAAGAGCATTTCACTAAATACGAATTGCAACAAGTTAGTAATCTCAGCAGTGCTTATGCTGTTCGCTTATATGAATTATTAATTGCTTGGAGAAGTACTGGCTCTACTCCTGTTATAGAGCTAAGTGATTTCCGTCAAAGAATTGGCGTACTCGATACAGAGTACAAGCGTATGGAACGCTTTAAAACTAGTGTACTTGAGCTTGCTATTAAACAAATTAACGAACATACAGATATCACTGTGAAGTATGAGCAACACAAAAGAGGTCGATCAATTTCAGGATTCTCTTTTACTTTTAAACAGAAAAAGAAGGACAACCCACCGATAGAAAGAGATCCGAATACGTTAGATCTCTTTACGAAGATGACTGATGCACAACGCCATATGTTTGCAAATAAACTTTCTGAACTTCCTGAAATGGGTCGTTATTCCCAGGGAACTGAAAGCTATCCGCAATTTGCTGTTCGTATTGCTGAGATGCTGCAAGACCCTGACCGAATAAAAGAACTATACCCATACCTAAAAAAAGTGGGATATATGCCATCAAATAAAAAGGACACCGTAAATGGCTAAGTTATCACTAAGTGAAGTATCTAAAAAATTCCATGTGGATAGATCAACCATTTACAGAGCTGTACGTAATGGACGTTTATCACGCTCCAGTGATGGACAATTCGATCTAGCAGAAGTCATCCGATGCTTTGGAGAACCTGAGCAAACACCTCAAAAAATTGAATCATCTAAGCAAGAAGGTGATGAATCTACAAAAAAACTTATTGCCCATTTAGAAAATGAAGTCAAAAAATACCAAGAACGTGAAGAACGGTTAATGCAACAAATTGACCGTATGCAAACACTCATTGAGCTGAAAAGTGTTGCACCTGCCACAGCAGCAACA
>NZ_VPED01000149.1:0-1564 GCF_013417335.1 Acinetobacter sp. YH16031 | reverse complement strand
AAGAAATTTGATCTTTTAATACATTTTCAATTTCAGACTGAACGTGTACCTGTACATCCTTCTGGACTTGTTCAGTACGTGTACTGGACTGAACACTGACTGGATTGCCATAAACTCTGATAAGTTCCGATAAGTCTATAAGTCCATCATGATCTCTTGATAATTCACCACTTTTTATAGATTCATAGATTGTTGTTCTTGATTTTTTAAAAGCTTTACTTGCGTCCATTATGCTAAATTTTGTTTTGTTCAATGTAATCCCTCAGCGCGTGTTTAAGCATGTTCATCTGAACATCTTAGCTGAACATATATCTTATTTTGAATTAAATCGTACTTTTCTAGGTATAGCAGCAATTTTTCAAACTTTTTGTTCAATAGTAAAGTCGATATTGAATTCTGCTAGTTTTTCAATCCATCTATTACCTTCGTTATTTTTAAAATCAATTTTTATTCTTTCTACTAATTCGTCTGTAGTCTCACCAGATTCTTTGAATCTCAAGCTCAATTCTTCACTTTGAATTATCGTTAAATAAACCATTTTTGCAGTTATTTTATTTTGCTCTTGGTTACTACCAGTTTCACTTTGTTGATTAGCTCCAATAGTTTTCTTTTTTCTAACTATAAAATTAACATGACTAGCTTTGCGTCCTTCTTTCTTGACTGCTTTAAACTCAATAGTAAGTTCTGTTTTAGAGTTAATGTCATCAATGTGGGGTTTAAGAATAGTACTTTTGAAATCTCTATATTCTGGGTATGAATTTTCTGCCAGACCTAAAGCACTTTTTAATTCTTTGATGGATACATCGAAATTAGACCGAAATTCATTTTGTACCAAGAATGGGTAAAGTTTTAAACCGTGACCATGTAAGGCAACAGCCGATTTAACTTTAAATTTTGTATACGAATTTTGTTTATTAAAAACATACATAATGTATAGGGCAAAATGCGTGAAAGAAATATAAAAACATCCATCCTTGTATGAGCATGTACTAATGAGTCTTGTTCGAATATCTCGATCTTTTCCAGGATGATAAAAAACTACACTGTGGTCGTAGAGAGCATCTACTACTCGGTTTAAGGCTACATAAGCACTGCTTGGCTTTAAGCCCGTCAATTCAGCATATTCTTTAGCTGTTACAGTGAATTCTGTTGTTTCATTGGGATCTGATGCTAGCCGAACTTTAGGGCTAAAAAAGAATAGCAATTTTAGAATATCGTCTTTTGGTGATTTCTCATGCTTCAATTGCCAGAAAATATTTTGAAAGACAGCATAGTCTTTTGGATAACGTTTGGCAGGTGCTGAAAGAGGAAAAAGAGATTTGTCATGTTCCTCAAAATTTTTAATTTTCTTTAATGATACAGCCATCTAAAATCACTATTCTTCTATTATGTGGTGGTATTTTCAATGCTACTTACCCCCACTTATTAAGTCAAGCATATCTTGATTACCACCTAACATTTCGCCCCCACTAACCTAACATTTCGCCCCCACTAACCTAACATTTCGCCCCCACTAACCTAACATTTCGCCCCCACTTAAAGTCAAAAACCTAACATTTCGCCC
>NZ_VPED01000148.1:0-1566 GCF_013417335.1 Acinetobacter sp. YH16031 | reverse complement strand
TTTTAAAGAAATCAGATCGAGAATATTACGATTTAGAAATCACTGAAGATCATCAAAAACTTTATGATCAGTACGTTTCAGGTGATTTAAACAAGCAAGATTTTGAAGAACAACTAAACAAATTGATCAAGTAACCGAGCGAGTGTCTACGAGCGACTGAGCATTATAAAAATTTGCCCCTGCCTTTTCCCTGATTACAAGCTCCCTGTTGCTTCATAACGAGATTTACAGAGCAAAGCGACTGTAGCCACTGGCTCCATGACGAGCGAAGCGAGCATAAAGCTTTATGAGCGAAGCGAATCCATTCTTGTTTTTAGCGTCCTAGCCGGTCTTTGAAAAAAACTGCCCCCAGGAATCGAGCGCAGCGAGATTCAATAGAGTTTGAGCGAAGCGAAAACATAGGGCAGTTTTAAATGCCGTTTTTAATTTTTTTGGGCTTTTAATAATAAAAAAGCTTTTAAATGCTTTTAAGCAGTCTGAAAGCATTGATATACGTGCGTTTCAGAGGACATAAGACGACACTTAGTGTGCTAAAAGACGACACTTAGTGTGCTAGAAATTCTCAATAAGACGACACTTAGTGTGCTTTGAAAGACAAAATAAAACATGTCGTTTTAAGCACGTTTAGTTTGCAAGATGCGACAAAATAAAATATGTCTGCTTATTGCTTCTTGATAAGGCTTCACATAAGATCAATAAGACGACATAATAAAATAAGACGCTATATGAAAGATTTAATTGTGAAAGATAACGCTTTAATTAATGCCAGCTACAATCTTGACCTAGTGGAACAACGGTTAATTCTTTTAGCAATAATTGAAGCCCGTGAAAGTGGTAAAGGTATTAATGCGAATGACCCTTTAACTATTCACGCAGAGAGCTATATCAACCACTTTGATGTATTGAAAAATGGTGCTTATCAAGCACTAAAAGAAGCCTGTAAAGACTTGTTTGCTCGTCAATTTAGCTATCAAGAACCAAGAGGAAAAGGAGTAGCTCATATTACCTCACGTTGGGTTTCTCAAATTGCATACATCGAAAAAACGGCATCTGTTGAGTTAATTTTTTCACCTGCAATTATCCCTTTAATAACTCGGCTAGAAAAACAATTTACGAGCTATGAGTTAGAGCAAGTAAAAGGGCTTTCCACTGGCTACGCCATTAGACTTTATGAACTTTTGATTGCTTGGCGTAGTAGTGGGAAAACACCAATTATTGAGCTAAGTGAGTTCAGAGAAAGATTGGGAGTATTAGAAAGTGAATATCATCGAATGCACGACTTTAAAAAGCGTGTTTTAGAACCATCATTAAAGCAAATCAATGAAAATACAGATATTACTGTCAAAGAAGAACAGCACAAAAGAGGACGTAATATTATTGGTTTTTCATTCCGATTTAAACAGAAGGCACAGCCAAAAAAACAACAAAAAACCGACCCTAAACGAGATCCAAACACACCTGATTTCTTTGTCGAAATGACCGATGCACAACGGCATTTGTTTGCACACAAATTATCTGAACTGCCCGAAGTTGGTAGCGAATATGCAGAGATCGGAGAGTCATCCG
>NZ_VPED01000147.1:0-1567 GCF_013417335.1 Acinetobacter sp. YH16031 | reverse complement strand
AGTTACAGCCACGGTAACATATTAATATTTGTTATCGTAAAGATATTCTTCATTTAAAGGATATCAATATGAGAAATCCGATACGTTGCTCTAATCTACTACGTAAGTACAGTTTAGTTTGTCTAGTAACGAGTATTTTTATGATACAGGCGCATGCTGCAAGCTTGCAGGTTGCGCCTATTTTATTAGAGTTTTCCCCTCAGGAAAAAGTTAAAGAGCTTTGGTTAACCAATACAGGAAGTGACGAAATTCGGGGCCAAGTCCGAGTAAATTATTGGACACAAAATAATAATCAAGATGTTATTACACCTACAAAAGATCTGATAGCAAGCCCCATGGTATTGACTATACCTGCTGGGCAAAGACAGTTAGTTCGCTTGATTCGTAGCGCAAATAACAATCTTTCATCTGAACAAGCCTATCGACTCATCGTCGATGAATTACCTAATCCAAAAACTGAAGAGAAAAGCGGGTTGCAGCTTTTGCTGAAATATTCGATCCCAGTTTTCTTTAAAACATCACATATAAATGCTGTAGATCAAGGCTTAACTTCTTTAAAAGGCATGACATTTAAATATACGGATCATCAATTACTAGTCATCAATAAAACTACAAGTTATAAGCGTTTTAGCCAGTTTGCTTATGTAGATTCTCAAGGTAAAAAGACACCAATTCAAATGGGACTGATGGGCTATGTTCTAAATGGTCAGAGTATGCAATGGCCTATCCCTAAACAACTGAATATTCAACCGACTGGAAAGTTTGTTGCTGTTGTGAACATGGATGTACGTGAACAAATACTTCAAGTAGCACATTGATGTATTCATCAATTTTGGAGTGGTTTTGTGAGTGTACAGATTAGTGATTTGCTATTTGCAGGAGCAATCATTGCAGTGGCACCCAATACACTTGCACAAGTCAGCGATCCAAAACTGATTCAAGATATGCAGCAAGATTTATATTTAGATGTCGAACTAAATCAATCAGCACAACCAGAAATAGGACATTTTTTACAACAAGATAAACAGCTTTATATAGATGTGACATCATTAGACAAACTCTCAATTCAAAGTAGTGCTCCTCAAGTCTTGGTTGACCAAACAAACTATATTTCTTTAGATGCTATTAACGGGCTAAGTTATCAATATGACAATCTAAACCAGAAAATCACCATACAAGTCCCTATTGAATTATTAAGTGCAAAAAACCAATATAGTTATCAAGCTAAATCTGTAGCAACGGTTAATCCCCAGCAAGAAAGACAAGGCTTACTTTTAAACTATACGGCTTTTGCACAACAAACTGATGATCATTTTTCATTTAATGGATGGAATGAACTTCGTTATTTTGGTCTATTCAATGGTGTACTGAGTATTTCAGGTAATTATCAATATCAAGATAATCAGTTTACTGATCGTCAAATTCTAGATACGTATTGGGAGAAAGACTTCCCAGAGCAAATGCTTCGTTTACGTTTGGGCGATGCGCAAAGTGATGCTTTAACGTGGACACGCTCTACTCGGATTAGTGGTCTAAGTTTGGCTAAAAATTTCGCATTACAGCCTTA
>NZ_VPED01000146.1:0-1570 GCF_013417335.1 Acinetobacter sp. YH16031 | reverse complement strand
TTAGGGCGGCAGAGGGGGCTGGAACGCTGAGTGCGCCCATGCCGCATTGCGAAGCAAAAGATAATCGGATAAAATGTAGCAATTCATATTCGTAAGCGTGGAGTAATCAGATGGGAAATTCCAAGTCAGCAGACAAGTAAGCCGCAACAACCAGTATTGTTGTTGCGGCGCTCTGTAAGGCTAGTCTCATCTGATTGCTGACGAGCAGACGTCGCCCGGTATTCCTTAATCGAGGGTTGATTCGTCATGACCACCACACGCCCCGCGTGGGCCTATACGCTGCCGGCAGCACTGCTGCTGATGGCTCCTTTCGACATCCTCGCTTCACTGGCGATGGATATTTATCTCCCTGTCGTTCCAGCGATGCCCGGCATCCTGAACACGACGCCCGCTATGATCCAACTCACGTTGAGCCTCTATATGGTGATGCTCGGCGTGGGCCAGGTGATTTTTGGTCCGCTCTCAGACAGAATCGGGCGACGGCCAATTCTACTTGCGGGCGCAACGGCTTTCGTCATTGCGTCTCTGGGAGCAGCTTGGTCTTCAACTGCACCGGCCTTTGTCGCTTTCCGTCTACTTCAAGCAGTGGGCGCGTCGGCCATGCTGGTGGCGACGTTCGCGACGGTTCGCGACGTTTATGCCAACCGTCCTGAGGGTGTCGTCATCTACGGCCTTTTCAGTTCGATGCTGGCGTTCGTGCCTGCGCTCGGCCCTATCGCCGGAGTATTGATCGGCGAGTTCTTGGGATGGCAGGCGATATTCATTACTTTGGCTATACTGGCGATGCTCGCACTCCTAAATGCGGGTTTCAGGTGGCACGAAACCCGCCCTCTGGATCAAGTCAAGACGCGCCGATCTGTCTTGCCGATCTTCGCGAGTCCGGCTTTTTGGGTTTACACTGTCGGCTTTAGCGCCGGTATGGGCACCTACTTCGTCTTCTTCTCGACGGCTCCCCGTGTGCTCATAGGCCAAGCGGAATATTCCGAGATCGGATTCAGCTTTGCCTTCGCCACTGTCGCGCTTGTAATGATCGTGACAACCCGTTTCGCGAAGTCCTTTGTCGCCAGATGGGGCATCGCAGGATGCGTGGCGCGTGGGATGGCGTTGCTTGTTTGCGGAGCGGTCCTGTTGGGGATCGGCGAACTTTACGGCTCGCCGTCATTCCTCACCTTCATCCTACCGATGTGGGTTGTCGCGGTCGGTATTGTCTTCACGGTGTCCGTTACCGCGAACGGCGCTTTGGCAGAGTTCGACGACATCGCGGGATCAGCGGTCGCGTTCTACTTCTGCGTTCAAAGCCTGATAGTCAGCATTGTCGGGACATTGGCGGTGGCACTTTTAAACGGTGACACAGCGTGGCCCGTGATCTGTTACGCCACGGCGATGGCGGTACTGGTTTCGTTGGGGCTGGTGCTCCTTCGGCTCCGTGGGGCTGCCACCGAGAAGTCGCCAGTCGTCTAACCGACGACTGGTAGCAGGCCCGCTCCGATGCGGCGCACTAACCATCGAAACCTCGTGAATGTCGGTATCCTGTCTGGCAGGATACCGCTCATTTCCCTTGTTCAGTTCA
>NZ_VPED01000145.1:0-1571 GCF_013417335.1 Acinetobacter sp. YH16031 | reverse complement strand
CAGGATTAACCGAAAAATTGCCCCTCGAAGCGAGCTTGCGAGCTTCAATAAAGTACGAGCTTTAGCGAGTACATAGGGCAATTTTGACCCCTCCCCTCTTTTTTAATTTTTTTATTTTTTTTAATTTTTAGGGTGACTGAAATCCTTATATAGCAATGGTTTCAGACTTTATATAGCAACGTTTATCTTGCAATATAGCAACGTTTATCTTGCAATATAGCAACGTTTATCTTGCAATATAGCAACGTTTATCTTGCATATTACAACATTGTTATATAATGTTGCTATAACAACAAAATTCGAATAAGTTGCTATGTATGAAAAAAGACCTAGTCGTTAAGGATAATGCGCTGATCAATGCCAGTTATAATTTAGACCTTGCAGAACAACGCCTAATCCTTTTAGCAATACTGGAGGCGAGGGAGTCTAATATCCCTAGTGACCGTGATTTAACTATCCATGCAGAAAGCTACATTAACCATTTCAATGTCCATAGAAACACCGCCTACAAAGTCTTAAAGGATGCTTGCAAAAACTTGTTTGAGCGTCGCTTTAGTTACCAAAAATTAACGGCTAAAGGCAATCTTGAGAATGTTATGAGCCGATGGGTACAGCGTGTGTCCTATGTTGAAAATGAAGCCCTTGTCCGTATCAGGTTTTCAGATGATGTTGTGCCACTGATCACCAACCTAGAGAAGCATTTCACCAGTTATGAACTGGAGCAGGTAAGTAGCCTAACGAGTGCCTATGCCATACGTTTATATGAACTACTAATTGCATGGCGTAGCACTGGGAAAGTATCAATGCTTGAAACTAAGGAATTGAGGTCAAGACTTGGTGTATTGGACACAGAGCATCAACGGATGGAATCGTTTAAAAGACGAGTATTAGAGCCTGCTATTCAACAAATTAACGACCATACCGACATTAAGGCAGAATACGAGCAACATAAGCGAGGACGTTCAATCATTGGGTTTTCATTCAGCTTTAAACAGAAATCCAAGCCTAAAACAATCAACCATGAACGAGATCCAAGCACGGTTGATATGTTCTGCAACTTGTCAGACAGTCAGATAAATACTTATAGCTCAGTATTGTCTAAAGTCCACAGTATCAGCGACCTAGCAGGGAATAAGGACTATCAAGCATTTGCAATATGGATTGCCAATATTTTACGTGACCCGTCCAGTGTGCGAGAAGAAACGGCAAAACGCATATTCAAGGCATTGCGAACAGAAACAGATTTTAAAGGTTAAATGGGAGTATTACTAATGACTGATTTATCAAAACTAAGTGAAACCGAGCTATTAGCTATCTGGAATAAAGATAATTTTGGACTGAAAGGTCAACTATACAAACTAGAACAAGAGTACATCGAAGCCAAAGAAATATTGGATAACTGGCAGAATAAAGACCACCCACTTTATGAACGTCATCAAAGTTGTGTGGATGGTCTTATTACAAGGATTGAGCGTATAAAACAACAACTAAACAAATGCGAATAATCAGAAAAAATCTGTCTCGCCCTATGAGATAGTGTTTTCATCCTGATTGCTTTTAGATCGTTTTGA
>NZ_VPED01000144.1:0-1573 GCF_013417335.1 Acinetobacter sp. YH16031 | reverse complement strand
GATGCATATATTGCAGAAATTACTCAACGCTTGAATCATCGTCCAAGAAAAAGACTCGGCTTTAAAAGTCCGAGTCAGGTATTATGGCAACAACATGGTGTTGCACTTCAAATGCTAATCTAAGTATAAAAAAAGAGTCCATTTCGGACTCTTTTTTTATCTGTTGATTTTTAACGTCCAAGCAGACCACGTGCAACAATTTCTTTCATGATTTCATTGGTACCGCCATAGATCCGTTGAATGCGGGCATCAACAAAGAAACGCGAAATCGGATATTCAGTCATATAGCCATAACCACCAAAGAGCTGAAGCAGATTGTCAGCAACTTTCATTTGCATATCTGTTGAGAAGCTCTTTAACGCTGCTGCAGTTTCAACATCCAGCTTGCCTTGCATATACAACTCAACATTCTGGTTATAGAAAGCTGCTGTTGCCAGCTCGTCAATCTTGGCCTGTGCCAGTACAAAGCGGGTATTCTGAAACTGACCAATCGCCTGACCGAAGGCCTGACGCTCTTTGACATATTGAGTCGTTACATCAATCGAGCCACGAATGGCGCCCAGTGCAGTAGCAGCAATAGCAGTACGTTCACGTGGGAGTTCCTGCATCAGATAGACGAAGCCCTGACCTGGCTGACCCAGCAACTGATCTTTCGGTACTTTGACATTATCAAAGAACAGCTCTGAAGTATCCTGTGAATGCAGACCAATCTTGTCCAGGTTCTTGCCTTTTTTAAAGCCTTCCAGATGCGTATCCACCAGCATCAAAGACACACCTTTGGCGCGTGCTTGTGGATCGGTTTTTACGGCTAATACGACTAAGTCAGCATGCTGACCATTGGAGATAAAAGTTTTAGAACCATTTAACAGATAATGATCATCCTGCAAGATGGCATTGGTTCGCATGGCTTGCAAATCAGAACCTGCACCCGGCTCAGTCATGCCAATCGCACCGACCACTTCACCAGACACCATTTTCGGTAACCAGTATTTTTTCTGTTCTTCAGTACCAATATGCAGGATATACGGCGCTGCGATATCCGAGTGACAAGACAGGCCGGTTGAAATGGCGCTATAGCCTGCTCGAGCTGACTCTTCAATCAACATTAGGGAATAGTGAGTCGGAACACCATAGCCACCATATTCTTCCGGAACATCGACACACAAGAAGCCATTTTCACCCATCGCATTCCAGACTGAACGCGGCATCATGCCTTCACGCTCCCACTCTTCATAGTAAGGCGCTACATGTTCATTCATAAAGCGTTTGAAATTGTCGCGGAAAAGTTCCAGGTCAGCATCGTAAGCCAGCATTCTTTTATCCTTATCGTGTTTATCGTTTTATTTCCTGTGCACAGGCTAACTATTTTTATAAAGGCTGTCATGTGCCTGACCTGTTTTTTCGCTAACTTCACAGTCAGATAAAAATAAAAAAGGAAGCCGAAGCTCACTGCTGTCCCATAGTTTGCTTTAAATAAAAAAACCTGAGTCCTAACAGTTAAAATATGAGTGCAAACAAACACTTTAACGACCAGGATTCAGGTTTTGTCACATCAGAATACCGTATTTCATGA
>NZ_VPED01000143.1:0-1602 GCF_013417335.1 Acinetobacter sp. YH16031 | reverse complement strand
AACATGTATACAGGCTTTGGCACATGATTTCAGTGTTCCAAAACGATTTAATATGACTAAACAGGATTGGACTAGGGTGCATCCTGATTTTTGTGTTCCTTAGGCTATTTGTGATTTGTGATTTTTAAGGGCGCACTTTACCATTGAATCAATGAGTGCTTAACAGAGATGGCGGAGTGCCATCGAACTGACGGACTATGAGTTACTAGCCTTTTCCTCTCTGATTACCAATTTGAAGGCATTTGCGCCTAATGACAGGTACAGCGAAGCCGAATGGAAGGGGAAGGTTGTGTGGTGTGTGGCGTACCGTGTACGCACACCCACACCACACAGCCTTGATTTATATTATTTGTTTAGTGTAGATTGTTTATTGCACGTAAGAAGCTAACAAGCGAAGTCCTGTGAAGTTAAAGACCTGAACGCAATAGATCGACAGGCACAAAAGCAGCAGGCATAAAAATGGGCTATCAGTGCGTCAACACCATAGCCCTTGATGAACATTAAGAAGGAATGTCCATGACTAAATTTTATGGGGAAAATACCCCTTTTACAACTGCTACACCTGAAAACTATTCTAAATTCGCCAATGATTTCCTGAAAAATCGGACTTTACCCACTGTCAGCCCGTGGGAGTGCCACGTTAGTAATACGTGGCAAAACTCGAAGGCTCAAATTCCATCTAACGAAGTCCTAAAAGATTGGCAAGCGGCTAACGAAGTAAAGTTGGTTATTGATGATCAAGGCAATCCAAAAATCCTACTGGTGTCTGCACCTGCTGAACATGAAATAGCGTTTATAGATTGGATTTCATTCTCCTTAAAGCGTTACACGTTTTCGGATCACTATATTGGACTCTCAGAAGAATTTATTAACGATGCCTGCATAGAAGCAATGGGGGAAAAGTTAGAGCAAATTTTCGGATTTAAAGTCGGTAAAAAAAGAAAAAATGGCAAAAACTTCTATGAACAATGTTATGAAATTATTAATCATGATGATGTCGTGGTCGGTGATCTCTGCATAGGTGGTCAAAACAACACAATGCTTGTGATGTTATCTGGTCAGGGTTGCTTGATGGGTGACTACGGCTGGCAAGAAAAGTTATATCAATTCTTAAATAAGGCGCAAGGCGCAAAAATTACAAGACTGGATTTAGCACATGATGACTACGATGGTACTTATTTAGATATTGATGATCTGAATGAAAGAGAAACGAACGGGGAACTTTACTATTTTGGAAAGCCTGCACGTGTAACTTGGTTCGGTGATTGGAAATATTTAGATAGAGATAAGCTAGGGCGTACTTTGCAGATCGGTTGCCGTACTTCAGATAAAATGCTTAGGGCTTATGAAAAAGGAAAGCAATTAGGGGATAAAAATAGCGACTGGTTAAGGGTTGAGGTTGAGTTAAAAGCAAAACATACAATTATCCCTTTTGATGCGATTATAAATCCCTCTGATTACTTCATTAATCTGTATCCGTGTTTTAAAGACCTGTTTAAATACGATGATCAGGTTCAATCAAAAATAGAATATGTAAAAAGATCATTGAAAATAAGTATAGAAAAAGGGGTGGATATATTTCGCCATCAATTCGGGCGTTGG
>NZ_VPED01000142.1:0-1616 GCF_013417335.1 Acinetobacter sp. YH16031 | reverse complement strand
GAGAAGCATCGTTTTTAATCTGCTTTCAAAGTCTGCCATTTTTTCGCTATCTTTTTTCAAGTGCTTGTACCTTTTGTCCCGTGCAATGCTGAAAGCACAGCTCGAAAGATGAACGCTCCCCCTTGGGTCGAATGCAATAAATTTATGATCTTCGATAGAGTAGGTTTTGACTTGATCAACCAGTTTCACTGTTGATTGATTTTTCTTAGAACCGAAGCCAAGTTTTTCTAAAAGCGGATAAAACTTTTTAAATTTTTCAGGTTCTAACAGCATGTCTGCTATACGTTTCGCAAAATCTTGAAAGGATTCTGTACCCTCAGAGTATTTGCTCATTTCAGGCATTTCTGACAGCTTGTGAGCGAATAGGAAGCGTTGCGGATCTGTCATTTTGGTGAATAGGTCAGGCGTGTTTTGATCTCGTTGGGGAGATACTGATTTTTCAGAAATTTCCGTTTGTTTTTGCTTAAACTTGAAGGAAAATCCTGAAATCGCACGACCTGTTTTGTGCTGTTCGACCTTAACTTTAATGTCTGTTTTTTCATTAATTTGATTTATGGCAATGTCTAAAACTCGCTTTTTAAAATCGTTCATTTGTTTGTATTCAGTATCTAGAACACCAAGTTTTTGTCTAAATTTTTGTATCTCAATAATGGGTGTTTTACCTGTGCTACGCCAAGCAATCAATAATTCGTAAAGTCTTACAGCGTAAGCACTTGTAAGCCCTGAAACTTGTTCTATATCGTATTTTGTAAACTGTTCTTCTAGGCGAGTAATCAATGGAATGATGGCAGGGGCAAAAATTAATTTAACAACCGCCTCTTTCTCAACATAAATAACTTCACTCACCCATCTTGATTTATGGTGCTGGATATTTCCCTTATCGCTAAGGCTCTGATAACTGAATTGCCTTGCAAATAGGTCATCACAAGCATCTTTTAATGCTTGATATGCAGTATTTCTATGTGCCGAAAATTGATTGATGTAGCTTTCAGCGTGAATGATCAATGGGTCATTTGCGTTAATTCCCTTGCCACTTTGACGAGCTTCAATAATCGCTAAAAGTATTAATCTTTGCTCGACTAAATCGAGGTTATAACTCGCATTAATTAACGCATTATCTTTAACAACTAAATTACTCATTATGTGACTCTATTATTCTTAGACGTTTATGTGACTTTAATAATTAACGTCACAACATGCAAGGTAAACGTCACTTTATCTTTTGAAATTTTCATTTTTTTGCAAGGTAAACGTCACTTAATTGCAAGGTAAACGTCACTTAATGAAGCTTGAAACGCGCACACAGCAATGCTTTCAGCGTGTCTAAAAGCATTTAAAAGCTTAAAAGATTATTAAAAGCCAAAAAAAAATTAAAAAGCATTTAAAACTGCCCTATGTTTTCGCTTCGCTCAAACTCTATTGAATCTCGCTGCGCTCGATTCCTGGGGGCAGTTTTTTCAAATATCCACTAGGACGCTAAAAACAAGAATGGATTCGCTTCGCTCATAAAGCTTTATGCTCGCTTCGCTCGTCATGGAGCCAGTGGCTACAGTCGCTTCGCTCGTCATGGAGCCAGTGGCTACAGTCGCCTTGCTCTGTAAATCTCGTTATGAAGC